>JANNQQ010000062.1:0-20688 GCA_031400835.1 Actinomycetes bacterium
TGCGTTCTTGCCCGGACTTCCGCCCCACGGTCGTGAGGCGCAGCGCACCCCAGCCGCGCTTGTTCGAGGTAGTCCACAGGAAGCGGCCGCCACTGAGCCAGCACAGCGCTCGATGAACGCGCCAAGCCGTGCGCACGAACCACCGCGGCGGAACTCTCGGCGGTCGGGGTGACGCTGTGTTCATGGTTGAAACCTCCCAGCTCGGAGTAGAGCCGAGACCCTTTCTACGCGCGCAGCTCGAGGCGTTCGAGCACTTCCACAAGCTCGGCGAGACCTGTCTCGTCGCCGAAGTGGAGCTCGAGCTTGCCTGCGGTGATACGGGCCTGGGTGCCGGTGAGCCGCTCGGCGGCGCGGCGCGCGCGGTCTGCGAGGTGGGGGTCGACCGGGTGCAGGCGCGGCTTCGTTCGGGCGCCCGCGTCGCGTGCCGCCTTCTCGGCGGCGCGTACCGTCATGCCGTCCCGCGCGATCTTCTTGGCAAGCCGTATCCGGCCGGCGTCGTCGGGAATCCCGAGCACCGCGCGGGCATGACCCTCGGTGAGCTCGCTGCGCACGAGCATCCAGAGCACCTCCTCTGGGAGCTCAAGGAGACGGAGGCGATTCGATACCGCCGGCTTGGAGCGACCCACACGCTCTGCAACGTCGCCAAGCGAGAGCTCGAACTCGTCGATCAGTGCCGCGTACGCCCGCGCCTCTTCGACTGGTGACAGGTTCTCGCGGGCGACGTTCTCGACGAGGCCGAGAAGGAGCGCGTCGCGGTCATCCGAGTCCCGCACCACCGCCGGAAGCGTCGTGATCCCCGCCTCCTGCGCGGCGCGCCAACGGCGCTCGCCAGCGATCAGCTCATAACCGCCCTCGGCGCGTGGCCGCACGATGACCGGTTGCAGCACACCCTGGTGCCGGATCGATGCCGCGAGACCCGACGTCGACTCGGGCTCAAACCGCTTGCGTGGCTGGCGCGGGTTCGGGCGGATCGCGTCGATTGGGAGCTCGAGCAACTCCGAGGTTCCACCCCCGCCAACGAGGACTTCGAGACCGCGACCGAGACCGCGGCGCGTGGGCTGCTCAGCGCTCGACAAGCTCCATCGCCACCTTCCAATAGGCCTGCGCCCCGGCCGAGCGCCGGTCGTAGGAGATCGCTGGGAGACCATGGCTCGGCGCCTCTGCGAGGCGCACCGAGCGCGGCACGGTCTGGACGAAGACGAGCTCGCCGAAGTGGGAGCGGAGCTCCCGCTCGACCTCCTCGGCGAGGCGCGTGCGTGAGTCGACCATCGTCAGGAGGATCCCGGCGATTCCCAGCTGTGGATTGAGGCGCCGCTTGACGAGATCGATCGAGCCAAGAAGCTGCGAGAGGCCCTCAAGCGCGTAGTACTCGGCTTGAACGGGCACGAGCACGCTGTCGGCCGCAGCAAGCGCATTCACCGTGAGGGGCCCGAACGCTGGCGGGCAGTCGAGAAAGACGAACCCGTATCCCTCGAGGGCCTCCGGCGAGAGGGCGTCGGCGAGGTATCTCTCTCCGCCTTCGAGGGCGGAGAGATGCACCGTCGCCGCGGCGAGCTCCTGCTTTGCCGGAATCAGATCGAGGTTCGCAAACGAGCTCGGCCGGACGAGATCGCGGAGGGGGATGCCGTCGAGCAGGTCGAGGGTCGAATGCCCATTTGGGCGGGCGCCGAGACCCGAGGTCGCGTTCGCCTGTGGGTCGAGGTCGATCAGGAGGCACCGCTCGCCCGCCTCCGCGAGACAGGCGGAGAGGTTGACCGCGGTGGTCGTCTTTCCGACGCCGCCCTTCTGATTTGCGACTGCTACGACCCTTGCTGACACAGCTCAAGGCTAGTGGTGAAGCCGGATGCCGCCGCCAAGCCTTGTGAGCAGGTGTTACTCGAGTGGCCGCTTCCTGGCGACTCCGGTGCGGCGGGGAAATCCGGGAGGGGTGGGGCCGAGCTTCCGCAAAACGAGCAGTCCCTGATCGCATGCCTCGACCGCGCCAGCGAGCTTCGAGGCGGTTCGCGCAACCGCTTCCAGATCCACGCTCTCACCAACCCAGAGCACCACCGCTCCACCTTCTCGGACAAGTGGGAGGCACCACTCAGCCGCAACGGAAGGGGGGGCCAGCGCCTTGGCGACAACAACGCCGAACCGTTCAACGGGCTGCTCCTCGGCGCGTCCCCACACGACGCTGAGGTTGGGCAGCTCCTCTGTCCAGCGGAGCAGAAACTCGGTCTTGCGACGCGCGGCCTCGAGCAACGTCACCTCGCGGTCGGGGAGAGCGACCGCGAGTGGGATTCCTGGCGTGCCGCCACCCGATCCGACATCCAGAATCGGGCCGGCTTCTTGGCGGATACGGTCGGCGCCCCGCAATGCGTCGTCGAGTAGCGCTCGGCGCGCCTCGGCTGGATCACGGAATGCTGTCAGCCCCGGGGTCTCGACGAGGGCTGCGAGCCACCGGTCGAGGACATCCGTCATACGGGTGGGCCGCTCAGTCGGCGGCGGCGCGAGGGATCACGACGACGCAGCGGTTCGGCTCCGCGCCCTCGCTCGTTGTCTCAACGTCATTGTCATCCTTCAGCGCCTCATGTACGACCTTGCGCTCGACGGCCGACATGGGATCCAGCGTGACGTTTCGCCCGGTTGCCGTCGCCTGTTCGGCGCTCCGACGCGCGAGTGCTTCGAGTGCCGCGCTACGCCGCTCGCGGTAACCGGCGACGTCGACGGTGATCGGGCGCTTCCCCTCACCGACTGCACGATGTGCGAGTGCATTTGCGAGGTACTGGAGAGCGTCGATCATCTGGCCGTGCCGTCCAATCAGAACGCCCGAGTCGCCACCAACAAGGGTCGCGACAAGCCCTTCCTCCTGTTCGGTGACACTCACGGTGGCAGGCACACCCAGGGCGGCGCAGACGCGCTCGAGGAACTCCTGGGCGACGGCTCCCTCAGGCGACTCGGCGCGCTCCGCAGGAGGCGGTGGCTCGGCAGCCGGTGGTTTCGGTGCGGTCGCTACGACGCGAGCGGGAGTGAAGCCGACCCCGAGCAGACCTCGTTCGCCCTCTGACACGACCTGGAAACGAACTTCCTCGCGGTCGAGCGCGGGTGCGAGCCGCTCAAGCTCGCGGATTGCTGCCCACTTCGCCTCGCCCACTGTCTCGCCTGTCCCCTCGGCCTGAAGCTCGTCGCTCACCTGCGGCCGCCGCCGCTTGAACGCTTGCGCTTCACCCGCCGAGGCGGGCCGACGGGCGCACCCGCGGTGGCCCCCGGCGAACCGGGAACCTGCTTCTGCTTGCCGTTACCACCGCTCGCCGTCGGCGGAGGGTCCTTGGGCGGTGTCCGCGACGAGCGGCGGTCAGCAGTGAGATCAGGCTTTGGCATCATGCGCCGCGTGACGAGTCCCTGACCTGTCGTCCACAGGTTGTTCGTCATCCAGTAGACCATGAGCCCGGCTGGGAAGTTGAGAACAAACGGGATGAAAACGATCGGCAGAACGAGCATCAGAATCCGCTGCGCCTTCTGCATCGTCGTCGACATGAAGTACGTCGAGGTCAGCTGGCTGACGACATACACCACGAGGAGGAGAGGTCCCCAACCGTCGATCGTCGGCTGAGTGATGTCGACGAGACCGAGGAACTCCAGGCTCGACCCCTCGTACCGGGGAAGGATCTCCGTCTCGAAGTCGCGAAGCGCGTAAAAGAGAGCGATGAAGATGGGGATTTGCAGCACCATCGGCAGACACGACGCGGCCGGATTGACCTTGTTCTCCCGGTAGAACTTCATCAGTTCCTCGTTCTGGCGCTGCTTGTCGTGCTTCCACTTCTGCTGCAACTCCTTCATCTCCGGCGCGTGCGCCTGGAGGTTCTGCATCGAGTGGATCTGCTTCACCGTGATCGGCACGAGCAAGATGCGTACGCAGATGACGAGCGCAACGATCGCCCAGGCCCAGCTCAGTCCGACCGGGTCGTGGAACCACTCGAGGACGTTGGTGAGAACCTCTTCGATCGGCGTCAGCGGGTTCGGGAAACCGACGATCATGAGCTCTCGCTCTCGACAGGGCGTTCCCGGAACAGCGACCTCTGCCTTACGTAGTCGACTCCGCCGTGACTCCACGGATTGCACCGCAAGAGTCGCCAGCCCGCAACCAACGCACCCCGAACGAGGCCGAGTTCACGGAATGCGTCAAGCGCATACTGCGAGCAGGTGGGGTGGTACTTGCACGTCCCTTGCGGTGTGAGGCGCCCCACGGTCAGCCGCCACAGCTGGACAAGCCAGATGCCGATGAATTTCATGCGGACACCCGGTCGAACGCCTCGCGCACCTGCTCGATGAGCCAGTCCTGTCCTCGAGTCTCGGCGGGCTCCGCGATGCCGGCACGCGCTGCGAGAACATAGTCGCGGCCGGGGGCGGCATCGACAGCGACGACCCGCCATGCCTCACGGAGTTGTCGTTTGACGTGGTTTCGGGTCACCGCGTGCCCAACCGCGCGCGGTACCGCAAGTCCCAGGCGAGGAGCTGCATCTGGTTCATCCTGTCGGGGAAACCAATGCAGTGTGAGGTATCGGGTCGAGACCGAACGACCATGCCGATACACGGCGTCGAAGTCTCTGGATCGAGACAGCCGGTACCGTCGCTCCACGGTGCAGGCTCGATCAGGCCGACAGGCGCGCGCGGCCCTTCGCGCGGCGGCGCTTGATGATTGCTTGACCGCCGCGGGTCGCCATGCGCGCACGAAAACCGTGCTTGCGCTTACGGCGGCGGACGTTCGGCTGATAGGTGCGTTTCACGGGTCAGGACCTCGCTGGTTGGTCATGGCGGGCCTTGGGGGCACCAGCCGAGGGCGCAGTATAGATGAGGCGAACGGCGGCGGTTTTCCACAACGCGTTCAGTGCGACCTCGCCGTAAAACCGCTGCTCAGCGGTGGTGGATGTAGCCCGAAATGACAGGTCCGAAGAGACTGTCCACACGTGTGGACATCTGTGTGGAGATAGTGAATATCCCTGCAAATAAGCGCTTTCTTGGGCGCGCTGGCTGTGTAGAACTTCTCCTTGCACGCGCCTGCGAGGTTGGTATGCTCGCCCTCCCCCGCGACGCCCGAGGAGCGTTCAAGACCCCTTGCACCCCGAAACACCAGACCCCGCCAGCGTCCTTTGGGACGAAGTAACGCAACGGCTGCGCGATGCTCTCAACGAAACGACGTATGCCACCTGGTTCGGTGCGGCAGCGGCAGGCGAGCTCACCGATGACTCCTTCTCGGTAGCACTCCCGAACGACTTCACCCGCGAGTGGATCGAGGGGCACTTCCTTGGTTTCGTGCGCGCAGCCGTCCGTGACGTTCTGGGGCGCGAGATGCGCGTCGTCCTCACCGTCCCGGAGGAGAATCCGCTTGTCGTCGAAAGCGCGCCCGAATCGGTGCCCGCAACGGCGCCCGGGGTCGGCGAGCTCTCAGTGCCGCATCGGGCGAGCTCCAAGTACACCTTCGACAACTTCGTCATCGGGTCTTCGAACCGTTTCGCCCATGCGGCGGCGCTCGCCGTCGCTGAGGCCCCCGCACAGGCATACAACCCCCTCTTCATCTACGGCGGTACCGGGCTTGGGAAGACGCATCTCCTCCAGGCGATCTCCGCCTATGTCAGCGAGCACTCGCGCGGCCTCACAACGAGGTACGTGACGAGCGAGACGTTCACCAACGATTTCATCAACTCGCTCCGCGACAAGCGCATCGAGGGCTTCAAGCACCGCTACCGGGCCTACGACGTATTGCTCGTCGACGACATCCAGTTCCTCGAGGGCAAGGAGCGCTTCCAGGAAGAGTTCTTCCACACGTTCAACTCGCTCTACGAGGCCGGTCGGCAGATCGTGATCTCATCCGACCGGCCCCCGAAGGAGATCGCGACGTTGGAGGATCGGCTCCGCTCACGATTCGAGTGGGGCCTGATTACCGACATCCAACCGCCGGACGTCGAGACGCGCATCGCGATCCTTCGGAAGAAGGTGACGACCGATTCAATCGGTGACACCGACCCCGCCGTCCTCACCTACATCGCAGAGCGGGTGACGACGAACATCCGCGAGCTTGAGGGTGCGCTCACGCGCGTCGTGGCCTTCTCGTCGCTCACAGGGCTCGCGTTGAATGTCGAGCTTGCCGAGCAAGTTCTGCGCGACCTCTTCCCAAGCGGGAGCGACCCGTCCGAGATGAGCATCTCGCGCATCCAGGAAGCCGTGTGCGACCGCTTCGCCCTCAGCGTTCCCGAGCTCATTAGCGCCCGTCGTAGCCAGTCGATCGCGTACCCTCGGCAGGTAGCGATGTACCTCTCGCGGGAGCTCACCGATGCTTCGCTGCCGAAGATCGGACGGGAGTTCGGAGGCCGCGATCACACGACCGTCATGCACGCGACCTCCAAGATCACGCGCATGATCTCTGAGGATAGAACGGTGTACAACCTCGTTCAGGACCTCACAGCTCGACTGAAGCAACGGGGATAGATGAGAGCTCTTCGCCCTTCAGCCGAGGAGACCTGGGGGACCGGGGGAGAACCGTCTCTTGCTTTCAACAGGTGGAACGCGTGTGTATCACAGGGATTCGTGGCATCGTCCCCAGTGTCCACACTTCTATAACTGCTACTGAAAGGTTTAGATAGAGAGATGGAAATAGTGGAACCCGACATAGCGATCTCCCCTTCCGGAAACGTCACGATCACCTGTGAGCGCGATGAACTTGTCGCTGCACTAGCCATCGTCTCCCGCGCCGTTTCTTCCAGGGGCTCAGTTCAGGTTCTCGCGGGGATCTTGGTCCAAGCGCAAGACGGAACCGTGCAGCTCGCTGCGACGGACATGGAGCTCTCATTGCGAACCAGCTTTCCCGCGAAGGTCGAAGGTGAGGGTTCGCTTGTGATTCCGGGGAAGCTCCTGGTCGACCTCGTTCGCTTGTTGCCCGACCCCGAGGTGTCAATCGAATATCGCGCTGAGGATGGTGCCGTTCACCTCAAATCAGGCTCGTACACCTCTCGCGTCAACGTCTTCGCAGCAGAAGATTTCCCACGCCTCCCAGCGATCGCTGTTCCATTCCAGGCAATTGCAGCGCCGGCGCTCCTGGAGACGATTGATCGCGTCTCTCGCGCTGCCTCGCGAGACGAATCACGCCCTGTCCTCACGGGCGTTCTCGTCCGCTTCGAGGGCCGCAAGCTCATCATGGCTGCGACCGACTCGTACAGGCTCTCCGTCAAGGAGACCGAGTTTGAGACAGACGGCCCAGAGCTCGAAGCGATCATCCCGGCACGAGCGCTTCAGGAGCTTGTCCGGCTCGCCGCCGGCACAGAGACCGTCTCGCTCGGCGTCAACGAGAATCACGTCATCTTCGGGACAGGCTCGGCGTGGCTTACGACACGCAGGATCGACGGCCAGTTCCCCAACGTCAAGCAGCTCCTGCCGGAGACCTTCGAGGCCGAGCTGACGCTTCCCCGCGCGGAGCTCCTCGATGTTGTTCGTCGCGCCGGCGTCATGGCTCAGCGCAATGCTCCGCTGCGCCTCCGGTTCGCCGAGGGAGAGCTCACCATCTCAGCTCAGAGCCAGGACGTCGGCGAAACCAGCGAGTCGATCCCCGTGGCGTATACGGGCGATCCCCTCGAGATCGGGTTCAACGCGGAGTTCCTGAAGGAGGGGCTCGAGTCGGTAACGACCGATTCGGTGAACCTGCGGCTCATCAATCCCTTGCGTCCAGGCCTCCTCACCGAGGGCGACAGCTTCTGGTACCTGATCATGCCGATCCGGCTCGCCGGCTGATCGTCGAGCGCGTCCGGCTTCACGACGTCCGGTCGTACGCCCGGCTCGACCTCACGCTCGCGCCCGGGCTCGTGCTCGCGACGGGTCCGAACGGTGCGGGGAAGACCAACCTGGTTGAAGCGATTCACCTCGCAACCCAGGGCTTTTCGTTTCGCACCCGCATGGACGCCCAGCTGATCCGGGCTGGAGCAACTGAGGCTTCGGTGTGCGTTGACGGCGACCGCGCGGGGGCGTCGGTCACGGCCGAGGCGCGCCTGTCCAACCGCGAGCCGAAAAGGCTACGCCTGAACGGTTCGCCCGTAGCTTCGACCGACGAGCTCCGCCAACGTCTCCACACCCTTGTCTTTACCCCCGACCGGCTTGGCGTCGTGAAGGGTGGCCCGGCGGTTCGCCGCGCCTATCTCGACAGGGTGCTCTCACGCCTCTTGCCTGCGCGCGCCGACGTGCCGGTGAGGTACGCCGCCGCGCTCGGGCAACGCAACGCGGGGCTGCGGCGTATCTCTGCGGGGCTCTCTCCACGCAACGTCCTCGACCCATGGACCGAGACACTCTCCGTCACGGCGGTCGAGCTCGTTCAGGCGCGAAAGGACGCGATCGAGATCCTCGCGCCGTCTCTTGCAACCTGCGCTGCCGAGCTTGGCCTTGCTGACGCGTTAATCGGGTACGACAGCGAGCCGCCGACCGTTGCTGAGCTCGTTGCCCGCCTCGATCGGGATCTTGAGCGCGGCTCGACGGGCCTTGGCCCTCACCTCGATGAGATCCACCTGAAGGTGGGCTCTCGGGACCTCCGGCCCTTTGGCTCACAGGGAGAGCAACGCCTCATGGTGCTGTCTCTCCTCCTCGCGGAGGCGGAGGTTCTCTCAGGGTACGTCGGAGTTCCGCCTCTGCTTCTACTCGACGACGCGCTGTCCGAGTTGGATGCCGATCGCCGGCGGATCCTCAGTGAACGGCTCGGCCGGGGTGGACAAGCCATTGTCACCGCAACGGGCGCCGAGGCGCTTCCACTCGCACCCGCCCAGCTCCTGGTCGTTTCACAAGGTGAAGTCCGCCCCGCGTGATGGAGAGGCTTGGCGACGATCTCCGGCACGTCCTACGCGGTGTCGGCGTGCAGGACGTGGGCCAGCTCGCCGCCGTGACGAGCGCCTGGCCCGAGGCGGTTGGCCCGGCCGTTGCACGCGCAGCGTGGCCCCAGCGCATCGCGCGGGATGGGACGCTGCACGTCGCCACAACCTCGGCAACCTGGGCACAGGAGCTCTCACTGCTTCAGGAGGAGGTGCAGGCGAAGCTCAACGCGGCGCTCGGAGACGACGCTCCGACTTCGCTGCGATTCGCAGTGGGGTTGGTACCGGAGCCCGCCGCGGACGAGATCCGCCCTGCCCGCCCACCGCTCATTCCCGCGCCCGACGAGCTCGCTCACGCGGCTGAGATCGCTGCCGTAATCGACGATCCCAACCTCCGTGAAGCGGTCAGTCGCGCCGCCGCGGCAAGCCTCGCATCCCACCGCGCCGACCCCACTATCTGATATACTTCATCCAGCCCGCAAAATGCCTGTTTTGCAGGCATTTTCTATGTTTGGAGGCTCTTGACCGACACCGCGTACACCGGAAAAGACATCACCGTCCTCGAGGGCCTTGAGCCGGTTCGGCTCCGTCCCGGGATGTACATCGGCACAACGGGTACGCGCGGGCTTCACCACCTCGTCTACGAGGTCGTCGACAATGCTGTGGATGAGGCGCTCGCGGGGCACAACAGCCTCGTCGAAGTGACCATTCATCCCGACGACTCGATCACCGTTCGCGATGCCGGTCGCGGTATTCCGGTGGACTGGATGGAGGAGCAAGGGCTCTCAGCACTCACCGTCGTACTCACGAAGCTCCACGCAGGCGGCAAGTTCGGTGGTGAGGGTTACAAGGTCTCCGGCGGTCTGCACGGCGTCGGTTTATCGGTGGTGAATGCCTTGTCGGAGTGGCTTGTCGCAGAGGTGCACCTCCACGGCAAGATTCATCGCCAGACCTTTGCGCGTGGGGTGCCGCAGACGGATGTCGAGGTGATCGGGGACACGACCGAGACCGGTACCACCATCTCGTTCATGCCCGACTCGGAGATCTTCGAGGAGATCGAGTGGTCGAAGGACACGCTGACGCAGCGCCTCCGCGAGACAGCGTTCCTCACGCGTGCGCTGCGGATCGGGTTCACCGACGAGCGTGAAGGCGAGACGCGTGAGGAGTTCCACTACGAGGGTGGGATCAAGGACTTCGTTGACCACGTCAACGCTGACAGGAGCCCCGTCCACGCCCACACCGTCTACTTCGAGCACGAGGACGAGGAGGGTCGGGGCTCGGTCGAGGTCGCGATGCAATGGAACTCGAGCTACGTCGAGTCGATCTTCTCGTTCGCGAACAACATCAACACCCACGAGGGTGGTGCGCACCTCTCCGGCTTCACCGCTGCGTTGACGCGAACGCTCAACGTGTTCGCAAGGTCGGAGGGTGTGCTCAAGGAGAAGGACGACTCGCTGGAAGGCGAGGACGCGCGTGAGGGTCTTGCCGCGGTCATCTCCGTAAAACTTCGCGAGCCGCAGTTCGAGGGCCAGACGAAGACGAAGCTTGGAAACACCTGGGTGCGTGGTTTCGTCGAAAAGACCGTCAACGAGGGGTTGAAGCAGTTCCTCGACGAAACCCCCGCCGACCGCAAGCGCATTCTCATGAAGGCAGTCGAGGCGTCGAGAGCGCGGAGCGCAGCGCGGAAGGCGCGCGAGGTAAGCCGTAAGGGTGCGCTCATCGGTGGCGGCCTCCCCGGCAAACTGGCCGATTGCCAGTCGACCGACCCCGAGCACTGCGAGCTGTACCTCGTCGAGGGCAACTCGGCCGGCGGGTCGGCGGTTGACGCGCGCGACAAGAACTTTCAGGCGATCTTGCCGCTTCGCGGCAAGGTGATCAACTCCGAGAAGAATCGCATCAACAAGGTTCTCTCCAATACCGAGATCCAGGCGATGGTGACCGCGATCGGCTGTGGTATCGGCGCCGAGTTCGACATTGAGAAGCTCCGGTATCACCGGGTGGTCGTGATGACGGATGCCGACGTCGACGGCTCGCACATCCGCACGCTCCTGCTGACGTACTTCTACCGCCAGATGCAGGAGCTCGTCGAGCGCGGCCACGTGTACATCGCTGTGCCGCCGCTCTACCGCGTCAAGATCGGAAACCAGGAGCGCTACGTCGAGAAGGAGTCTCATTTCGAAGAGATCCTCATTCGCGACCGAGCGAAGGACATCGAGGTCACGGATCGGGCAGGCGATGCGTACGGGGTCACGGAGACGCGTCATCAGCGCCTTGTCCGGTCGCTCAATGAGTTTGACGGTTGGCAGGCGCGACTTCGCGCTGACTTCGGCGCGGCTGCGGCGTCGTTCGTTGTGACTCACAGGTTGATCGAGCTCGCCGGGACGCTTCCCTCCGAGGTCGAAGCCGGACTCTCCAGCCTCGGAGACGACACGCATCAGCTTGAGTCGGCGGGTTCGACGGCAGACGCGGTGAGGATCAAGCTGACCGAGCGCGAGACCAGCGCTGCGACCCACATCGACGTCCCCGCCGCGATGCTGATCTCAGCTGCCTACACGGGCCTGCGAAAGACGTACGCACGTCTTGTCGAGGTCGCTGGTCAGCCTCCCTTTACGATCACTCTTGGCAAGAAGGAGCGCGTCGCGACGACGTTTGACGAGTTGCGGAAAGCGATCCTTGAGTTGGCGAAGGAGGGGATCCAGGTCAGCCGCTTCAAGGGTCTCGGCGAGATGAACCCCGAGGAGCTCTGGGAGACCACCATGAATCCTGACAATCGGGTTCTCGTTCAGGTCGGCGTTGATGACGCACTCCTTGCGGATCGCATCTTCTCGATGCTGATGGGCGACCAGGTCGAGCCACGCCGCGAGTTCATCGAGAGAAACGCAAAGTTCGCGAGGCTTGATGTCTAGCGTCGATCCGATGGACATCGGCCGCGTCGAGCCGCGCGAGCTCGAAGAGGAGATGCGAACGAGCTTCCTCGACTACGCCATGAGCGTGATCGTCGCTCGGGCGCTCCCCGACGTGCGCGACGGTCTAAAGCCCGTCCATCGGCGCGTGCTGTTCGCGATGCACGAAGCGGGTCTGCAGCCAAACCGACCCAGGGTCAAGTGCTCAGCGGTCATCGGCGACGTAATGAAGGGCTTCCACCCGCACGGCGATCAGTCGATCTACGACACCCTCGTTCGCATGGCCCAGAAGTTCTCCCTGCGCTACCCACTCGTCGATCCACAGGGAAACTTTGGAAACATCGACGGCTACTCGGCCGCCGCGCATCGGTACACCGAAGCGCGTCTCTCCGCCATCGCCACCGAGCTGCTGCGAGACATCGGCTCCGACACCGTCGACTACATGCCGAACTACGACGGATCGAGGATGCAGCCGACGGTTCTGCCGGCCCGGTTCCCCAATCTTCTTGTCAATGGATCGTCCGGGATCGCCGTCGGGATGGCCACGAACATGCCACCCCATCACCTCGGTGAGGTCATCGACGCGATCGTTGCGATGATCGACGAACCGGCAATTGATGTCGCGGGGCTCACGCAGCACGTGCGCGGTCCCGACTTCCCGACGGGCGCGATCATCGTCGGCCGCGACGGAATCCGTGAGTCATATAGATCCGGTCGTGGGCGCGTGATCATGCGCGCGCGGGCACACATCGAGGAGCTTCGCGGCGGCAGGAATGCCGTCATCGTGACCGAGCTGCCCTATGGGGTGCGCAAGGGCGGCGACGAAGGTGTGATCCGCAAGATTGCCGAGCTGGTCAAGGACAACGTCTTCACGGAGATCTCGGGCATCAAGGATCTCTCCGACAAATCGGGGATGAGGATCCAGATCGAGCTCAAGCGTGAAGCGGTCCCGCAGGTCGTCCTCAACAAGCTCTATAAGCGGACGCCGTTGCAGTCGACCTTTGGCTACAACGCAGTGGCGCTCGTCGACGGCATTCCGCGCACGCTCTCGCTGCTGGAGCTCGTCAGGCACTACCTCGACCATCAGCGCGACGTCGTCACCCGCAGGCTCAAGTTCGACCTCCGGAACGCCGTCCGCCGCGCACACGTGCTTGAGGGGTACCTCATTGCCCTCGACAAGCTTGATGCGGTCATCGCGTTGATCCGCGCGGCCGACAGCACCGATGCGGCGCGCACCGGGCTCATGGAGACGTTCGCCCTGTCGGAGATCCAGTCGCAGGCGATTCTTGACATGCGCCTCGCACGGCTCACCGGCCTCGCACGTAAGGAGATCGACGCAGAGTTTGCCGATCTGCAGGAGCGCATCACCGAAATCAGGATGATCCTGTCGGACGAGGCGCGGATCGACGCAGTGATCCGCGAGGAGCTCCTCGAGATCAAGCAGATCTACGGCAAGAACGACGAGCGTCGCACCGAGATCGTCGCGGGCGAGGATTCGCTCGAGCTTGAGGACATGATCGCCGAGGAAGACATGGTCATCGCGATCACGCGGTCTGGCTACATCAAGCGCCTCCCTGTCACGACCTACCGCGAGCAACGCCGTGGAGGTATTGGCGTGATGGGGATGGACATGAAGGACGACGACTACATCGAGCACCTCTTCGTCGCCTCGACGCACGACTTCATCCTCTTCTTCACGAGCGTCGGCAAGGTCTACCGGCTCAAGGTGCACGAGCTTCCGCTCGGCTCGCGGCAATCAAAGGGTCGCGCGATCGTCAACCTCCTGCCCTTCCGTCAGGACGAGCTTGTGCGCGCGGTGATTGCGACCAGGAACTACGGGGAAGCGAAGTACCTCGTCTTCGCGACCAAGAAGGGCGTCATCAAGAAGACGCCGTTTCTCGACTACAACACCCCCCTCAAGGCAGACGGGATCATCGCGTTGCGCATGCGCGAGGAAGACGAGCTCATCGGCGTCCGCCTCTCCGACGGTGACGACGACATCCTCATGGTCTCGCGCGGCGGCCAGGCGATCCGGTTCCACGAGAAGGACGTGCGCTCCATGGGTCGTCCCGCTTCGGGCGTCCAGGGGATGCGCCTGCGTGGCGCGGATGAGGTCATCGAAGTTGACATTGCGAATGACGACGCCGAGCTACTCGTTGTTACCGACAACGGCTGGGGCAAGCGGACACGTGTCGCCGACTATCCGGTAAAGGGTCGCGGGGGGCTCGGCGTCCAGACGGCGAAGCTCGTCGAAGGCAAGGGGAAGCTCGCGGGCGCGCGCATCGTGCGTGAGGGCTACGCGGTGATGCTCATCTCCGACGGTGGCACGGTAATCAAGATGGCGGTTGATGACATCAAGCGCTCCGGTCGCGCGACGCAGGGTGTCATTGTCATGCGGCTTCGTGTCGGCGAGATCGTCTCGACCCTGGCCCCGGTCGTCGGCTCCGACGACACCGACGACACCGACCTCGGGTCGGACGAAGGCTCGGATGGGGAAGCTGGCCATGTTGTCGGCTCCGAAGCGGACGCTGGGTCTGAGGCGTCAACCGTGGAGCCCACCGACAGCGACGAAGAAGACTCGGACTTCGAGGACGTCGCCGACGAGGAAGACACGGACGACGACGCGTAGACGCCGGGCTACGAGCGAAGCGCTACGGTCACGACGACCACGAGCACGAAGATCGCGAGGACGACGAGCCCTTCGAGAATGAGCCGTCCACGCGACCGAGGCGCGATTCCTCGGGGCCCGCGCAGTGCCATCGCTGCGAGTGGCGCCAGCACGAGCAACGCGACTCCGACCGCCAATACAAGTCGCATCAGGCAGTCCGACTAGCGCTTCGAGCGCTCAGCACGCCACCACTCCGACCCCGACGAAGGAGCCGGTCTCGGGGGCCATAGGGGAGGAAAATCCCCGCAAACGCTTGATGTTCACCTGTGAGGATTCTATCAATCTCCGGCCGAGTCCCTTGTGCGGATCACGTTTGTCGGCAACCCTGGTGAGGCCGTGAGACGCTGTCTCGCTCCTATCGTTGTTGCGCTGCTCGCCCTCGTTGGTGCAGGGGAGGCGGCAGCCGGACCCGCGACGCTTGTGATGCGGGAGGTTCCGCTGCGGGGCGAGCGCGGGCTCTCAACCATCGCCGACCGTCGCGGTTTCGACTATCTCGGGTTGCATTGGAAGGGCGGGGGCAGGATCTCGTTCCGCGTCCTGCAACAGGCAGGACGGTGGTCGGATTGGTATGCCGCTGATCGTGACGCTGGCCCCGACGGAGCGACGAGTGAAGCAGCGCGATCGGGCGGCTGGACGATCGGCGAGGGGTTGTGGGTCGGCCGCGCCACCCGCCTCGAGGTCCGCGCTTCGGTTGGGGTCTCACGCGTGCGCGCATACACCGTGCGCAGTCCCGTCTCGCGCGTACCCACCAGGAAGCTCGCGAGTGCCCAACAACCGGCGGTCGTCACCAGGGAGGGGTGGCAAGCGGACGAGACGATCCGTCGCAACGAACCCCAGTCGGCGGCCACGCTGCGGTTCGCCGTTGTTCATCACACAGCCGGCACGAATGACTATCGCCGTGAGGACGCTGCGGCGGTCGTGCGGGCGATCCAGCTCTACCACGTCAAGGGAAATGGGTGGAACGACATCGGTTACAACGCGCTCGTTGATCGCTTCGGGACCGTCTACGAGGGCCGTTGGGGGGGCCTCGAACAGAACATCGTCGGTGCCCACGCCAGGGGTTTCAACACGGGCTCGTTCGGGATTGCGGTCATGGGCGAGTTCACGACCAGGGTCCCCTCGGCTGCCGCTCAAGCAGCCCTGGTGCAAGCGCTCGCCTGGCGGCTCGACCTCGGGCACGTCGACCCGCTCTCGACGTTTGATGTGATTTCCGCCGGAAACGAGCGTTTTCCACCCGGAATCCCTGTCTTTCTCCGCGCGATCGGAGGACACCGCGACACGGGCCTAACGGCCTGCCCCGGACAGAGGCTTTACGACCTGCTCCCGACGCTCGCCGCCCGTGCTGCGGCGATCGGCCTTCCGAAGCTCTATGAGCCGGCCGTGACCGGAACAGCCGGCGGTCCACTCATGTTCACCGCCCGTCTGTCGGCCCCGCTCGACTGGGTGTTCACTGCGGTCGATGCCGGCGGAGCGACCGTGTTCGAGTCGACCGGCGTGGGGCCAACGATCACGGTGCCCTGGGATCCGACCGCCCTCGAGCCAGGTGTGTACAGCTGGCGGATCGATGCGCCAGGGGTAACGCCGGCACAGGGAACGCTCGATACGGCCGTGAGCGTCGTCGCGCTTGCATTCACGGGTGCTGCTGTCGAACCCGAAACGATCGCTCCCGACGGAGACGGCACGCTCGACACGACCGCGCTGACCTACAGGTTGAATGCGGCCGCGAACGTCGGGATCACCGTGCATGACCCCGAGGGCACCGAGCTCGCGGTGCTCGAGGCTCCGCGCTGGCGAAAGGCGGGCGAGCATACCGTGACCTTCGATGGCCTCGGACTCCCTGACGGGGTGGTCGAGCTGCGGCTGCTCGCAACCGCGGCGGGGGGCCGCTCCGCCGCGCGTTCAGTCAGGGTCGCGATTGCGCGCACGCTCGGAGGGGTTCGTCTTGCGCGTGCCTTTCTCACTCCCAATGGAGACGGGCGCGACGACAGCCTCACCGTACGGTTCTCCCTCGCAGGCCCGGCGCAGGTCAGGTTGCGGATTCTCCGCGGCTCGCGATGGACTGCGACACCGTTCAGTGGCCCGCTCGCGGCGGGGGCGCAGATCATCGAGTGGGACGGGTCGAAGCGCGTCGGCACCCTCCGTGAGGGGACGTACCTCGCGGTGCTCGAGGCGACCGACCCGGTCGCAACGGCGCGCGTCTCGCTGCCGTTCGTCGCCGACTGGACACCGCCGAAGGTGTCTCTCGTGTCACTTGATCCGCTCCGTCTGCGCGTCAATGAACCGGTGACGCTTCGCATCCGCGCCGACGGTCTCAGACGTCTGGTCTCTGTCGACAGGCCAGGTCTTATTCGGATCGCCGGTATCCGGCGCCCGCGGACGCTTGTCGTGACAGCAGTCGACAGCGCCGGGAACGCTTCGCAGCCCCTCCGTCGCTCATCCCACTAGAATCACCGAGTGCAACCTGCCCGGCGCAGACCGCGTCCAATCACCGGTGCGCTGCGGCCCGAGCCACAGCTTGCGCTCGAACGGTTGAGTGACCCGATTCTCGTGCGAAGAGCAAAGGATGGAGACGGTCGAGCGCTTGAGGCTCTCTGCGCACGCCATGCGCCGAGGATTGAGCGGACGGCACGCCACTTCCTGAGCAACCCCGAGGACGCGCTTGATGCCACGCAGGACACGCTGGCGCGGGTCTGTTTGAAGCTCGGCCAGTTCCGCGGCGAGTCGGCGTTTACGACCTGGCTCCACCGCCTCACAATCAATGCCTGCCGCGATCACGCGCAGCGGCGCCTCTCACGGCCCACGGTGCCGTTTGAGGAGGACATGCGCGCCTGCCCTGATAACGGACCAGCGAGGTGCGCCGAGCTCACCGAGCTCCGAACCGAGCTCCGACACGGGCTCGCCGCGATTCCCGACGAACAGGCTCGCGTCCTCGTGCTCAAAGATGGGTTCGGACTGTCGTTCGAAGAGATCTCGACCGCCTCAGGCATGCCGGTCGGAACCGCAAAGTGCTACGCGCACCGAGGCCGGGCGGGCATGCGCGCGCACCTCGAGGGGGCTCCCTCGTGATCCCTGCGACGCCGTTCGGTCGCGAGACGATCGAGACCATCATTCCGCACCGCGAGCCGTTCATTTTGCTCGACCGAGTGCTCCAGCTCGAACCGGGCAAGCTCGTCGTCGCGGAGTACACGGTCCGCGCCGACGCGTGGTGGTTCGCAGGTCACTTCCCTGATCGTCCGGTGATGCCCGGCGTCCTGATAGTCGAAGCAATGGCGCAGACCGGCGCGATCGCGGTACTCGTGGAGGAGGCGAATCGCGGGAAGATCGCGTTCTTCGCGGGAATCGACGACTGCCGCTTCAAGCGCATCGTCGAGCCCGGTGACGTTCTGACGCTCACCTGTGAGATCGACCAGGTGCGAGGACCGATCGGACGAGGTAAGGCGACCGCGTACGTGGGTGAGACTCTCGCAACGAGAGGCACCCTTACCTTTGCGGTGGAGCGTTGATCGGGAAGGCCGCTGGCCCGCGGATCGGCATCACCGGGTTGGGGGTGTACGTCCCCGATCAGGTGATGACGAATGACGATCTCGCGAAGTACGTCGACACCTCCGACGAGTGGATCCGCTCGAGGACGGGGATTGTCGAGCGGAGGATCGCCTCTCCGGAAGAGGCGCTAACGGACATCGCGCGGCCCGCAGTGCGTGCGGCACTCGAAGACGCTGGCGTCGACGCGAGCTCTATCGACCTCCTGATCTGCGCGACGGTGACCCCAGACATGCTCTTTCCGACCTCCTCGGCCCTCCTCGCCGAGGAGTTTGGGATGCGTGACGCGGCCGCGTATGACCTGCTCGCAGGCTGTACGGGCTTCATGTACGCGGTTGCGCAGGCGTACGGGATGCTCGCGTCGGGGTTGTCAAAGCGTGCACTTGTCGTCGGTGGCGACGTTCTCTCCAAGATTCTCGACTGGAGCGACCGCTCAACGCTTGTGCTCTTCGGCGACGGAGCGGGAGCTGTGGTCATGGAGCCCGTCGAGCGCGGAGGTTTTCTCGGTTTCGAGCTCGGTGCAGACGGCGGCGGCGGCGAGCATCTCTGCTTCCCTGGAAGTGGGTCGCGAAAGTTCGAGAGCGGCACCTCCGCCCTCCAGATGAACGGCCGGGAGGTGTTCAGGTTCGCCACGCGCGTGATGGTCTCGTCCGCTGAGGCAGTGCTCGCCGAGTGCGGGAAGACGATCGGAGACGTCGATGTGTACGTCCCCCATCAGGCAAACAAGCGGATCATCGACCATGCCGTCAGTAAACTTGGTGTCCCTGTGGAGAACACCGTCGTCAATGTCGAGCGCTACGGGAACACGTCGTCCGGCTCGATCCCTCTCGCCCTTGCGGATGCACGCGCGGACGGGCGGCTACGCGATGGCTCGCTTGTGCTCATGACGGGCATGGGCGCCGGGCTCACGTGGGGCTCGGCGCTGCTCGAGTGGACAGGCTCTTCCGCCGGGGGGAACATTGGCCATGGGTAAGGTCGCGTTCTGCTTCCCAGGTCAAGGAGCGCTCGAGGAGGGGATGGGTCGCGAGATCGCTGAGGCGATCCCCGAGGCGATGGAGATCTACCGGCTTGGAAGCGAGGCGACCGGAATGGATCTGGCCGCCCTCTCCTTCGAGGCGCCGCTCGACCAGCTTGTCGAGACCGAGGTTCAGCAGCCGACCCTTGTCGTCACGAGCCTTGCGATTCTCGCCGCCCTGAGACGGGAGGGGCTCTTCCCCGATGTCGTCGTCGGACACTCGGTGGGGGAGTTTGCCGCGCTCGCTGCTGCCGAGGCGATGACAGTGCCTGAGGCAATCTCGCTCGTGCGCGCGCGCGGTCTAGCGATGGCCGAGGCTGCCCGGCAGCGGCCAGGGGCAATGGCCGCGATCCTGGGTCTCGAGGACGAGCAGGTCGAGACTCTGTGCCGAAAGATTTTGGGAGTGTGGCCCGCGAACTACAACTGCCCTGGGCAGATCGTCGTCTCGGGTGAGAACGATGCGGTTGACGAGTGCATCACTGAAGCGCAAAACCTTGGCGCACGTCGGGCGATCAAGCTCAAGGTCTCCGGCGCGTTCCATAGTCCGCTCGTAGCGCGGGCCGCGGATGCACTCAAACCCGCGATAGACAAGGTGCGCTTCTCGGAGCCGCAAACCGCATTCATGTCCACCGTGACTGCGAAGGTCGAGCCAGCGTCGCGGATCGCCTCGCTCCTCGTCGACCAGCTCACGGCGCCCGTGAAGTTCACGCAGGCGGCGGGAGCTCTTGTCCGAGATGGTGTCACGACGTTTGTCGAGGTTGGGCCGGGAACGGTGCTGACTGGTTTGCTCAAACGGATCGATCGCAGTGTCCGAACGATCTCCGTTAACGATCTCGCGAGCCTTGAGAAGGCGAAGGAAGCGCTGGCCACCCGATGAGCTTCGGCTCACTCGAAGGCAAGACCGCGCTCGTCACCGGCGGCTCGAAGGGAATCGGCCGCGCGATTGCATTGGAGCTTGGCGCTGCCGGCGCGACGGTGGTCGTTGGTTATCGCACCGGCCGCGACGAGGCCGAGGCGATCGCCTCTGAGATCGGCGGTCGGGCGTTGCAGGCGGATGTGTCCGACGCAGCGTCGGCGGCTGCTCTCGTCGAAGGTGCGGGCGATCTCGACATCCTTGTCAACAACGCCGGGCTCACCCGCGACGGTCTACTCGCGCGGATGAGTGACGACGACTGGGATACCGTCATCCAGACCAATCTCTCATCGGTCTTCTACACGTGCCGTGCCGTCGCGCGGCCGATGATGAAGCGCCGCGCAGGCGCGATCGTCAACGTCTCGTCGATCGTTGGCGTTCACGGCAATGCGGGACAGACGAACTACGCAGCGTCGAAGGCGGGGATCATCGGTTTCACGAAGTCGCTCGCGCGGGAGCTTGGTAGTCGCAACGTGCGGGCCAATGTCGTCGCCCCCGGCTATGTCAAGACGCAGCTGACGGATGTCCTCCCCGAGGAGGCGACCACGGCGATGCTTGGCGCAACGCCACTCGGCAGGCTTGGCGACCCCGAAGACATCGCCGGCGCGGTGAGGTTCCTGTGCTCCGATGATGCAGCCTTCGTCACCGGCGCAGTCCTGCTCGTCGACGGCGGGCTTGGGATGTAGCGTGACGTTACTGACGCAGCAGAGCGATCGGCGGAGGATCGTCATCACCGGTATGGGCATGGTCAGCCCGCTCGGGAACACGGTTGAGGACACGTGGGCGGGGATCATCGCGGGCGAATCGGGTGCCGGGCCGATCACGCA
>JANNQQ010000063.1:0-5209 GCA_031400835.1 Actinomycetes bacterium
TGCCGCCAAGCCGGCGCAGCAGCAGGCCCCCGTCAAGCTCGGGTTCATCACGAAGTTCCCCGTGGACTTCTTCTTCGTGTTGCAAGACGCGGCGAAGAAGTGGGACAAGGCGCAGCCCGGCGCAACGGTGATCTACGCGCAAGGCAAGAGCGGGACGGATGACGCGGGCGAGATCGCCGCGATTCAGAACATGGTCGCGCAGGGCGTCAAGGGAATCGCCATCACCCCGACGAGCCCCGCGGTCTCCAAGGCGCTCGACAAGGCGGTCAAGCAGGGCGTGAAGGTCGTTCTTATGGACAACGACATCCCGTCCTGGAAGAACAAGACCTCTGTCGTGGCCACCAACAACTACAAGGGTGGGCTCCTGGCGGGCAAGTATCTCGCCACGAGGCTCAAGGCCGGCGACACGCTGGGCATCCTCGAGGGCGTCCCGGGCGTTCCTGCGCTCGACGACCGCGTCAAGGGGATGCTCGCAGGGCTCGGTGCGCTGAGGAGCAAGATCAAGGTCGTCTCGAAGCTTCGGACGGACTGCGACCAGACGAAGGGCGCGGCAGCGGCACAGACGATGCTGACCGCCAACCCCAACCTGGTCGCGATGTACGGCGCCTGCGGTCCACCGATTCTTGGCGCGCTGCAATCGATCAAGAACGCAGGGATCTCACCGGCGGACATCATCGTCGTCGGATTCGACGCCCTGCCGGATGAAGTTGCCCAGATCAAGGCGGGCAATGAGGACGGCAGCGTCGCCCAGTTCCCGGCGAAGATCGGCTCCCTCGGGATCGCGACCCTCTACAACGCCGTCAAGGGCAAGAAGGTTCCGAAGAACGTCGATACCGGAACCGCCTTCGTCACAAAGGCGAACGCAAGCAAGTTCGGCTAACCGCCGGGAGCGGCGTCATCCACCTCCTGATGACAGGCGAGGAGTCCCGAGTATCGCCTCGGGGCTCCTCGCTGGCCGCTTTGCGCGCCCTCGGCCGGTGGGTGCGCTTCCATCAGCACGGCTCAGGGCAAAACGTGTTCCAATGAGAGGCCGCATACGCTGTGCAGCGACGCCCGGGCCGCTCCGTTGCGACGCTTCGGTCACACCTGTCACTTCCACCCGTCCCAGGAGAGCCCAATGGTTGCGCTGACCGACCAGGCGATCGCAAAGATCAAGGACTTGATCATCAGCGGTGAGTTCACGGCCGGGGCACGGCTCCCGAAGGAGGTTGAGCTCGCCCAGCGTCTGGGCCTCTCGCGGAACTCGTTGCGTGAGGCCGTTCGGGCGCTGACGATGGTTGGGGTGCTCGAGCCGCGCGTGGGCGATGGCACCTACGTCACGAGCCTCGAGCCCGAGCTCCTGCTTACCGGCATGGGGTTCATCGGTGATCTCCTCACAGGCCCGACGCTGCTCGAGCTCCACCAGGTGCGGCGCATTCTTGAGCCGGTCGCGACCGGCATCGCGGCGACGCGCCTCACCGAGTCCGACTTTGTGGCGCTCGAGGAATGCCTCGCCGAGATGGACATCGCCGAGACGACCCAGGCATTCATCGCAGCGGATCAGGAGTTCCACCGAGTGATCGTCGTTGCTTCGGGGAACTCGACGCTTGCCTCGCTCATCCAGAACCTGTCGGGAGGCACGCTCCGTGCGCGACTCTGGCGATCGGTGACAGAGCAAGGCGCAATCGCTGTCACGCGCAAGCGGCACCAGGACATCTTCGATGCGCTGCGGGCGGGCGACGCGGAACGGGCAAGTGCCGCAGACCTCATCCATCTCGCCGAGGGGGAGCAATGGCTGCGACGGATGATCGAGGACGAAGAGGCCCTGACCGGGTCGAGCGTAGGGGATATCTGACCGTCTACGGACGCCCGTCCATCGCCATCGAAGGAATGACCCGAAACCGGAGCGTCCAGTGAGAGCAGCCTGCTACATGGGGAGTAACGTGGTCGACGTCGTCGATCGCGACGGATGCGCGCCGGGTCATGGCGAGGTTGAGCTTGAAGTTGCGTACAGCGGTATCTGTGGCACAGATCTGCACATCGTTCACGGCGCGATGGATGCTCGTGTTTCGATGCCTGCGGTGCTTGGTCACGAGATGTCAGGCGTGATCGCGGTTCTTGGTGACGGGGTCAGCGGCTGGTCGGTAGGCGATCGGGTGACAGTGATGCCGCTCGACTGGTGTGGTGGCTGTCCGGCATGTCTGGCAGGTCACGCGCACGTCTGCCACAACCTGAACTTCATGGGCATCGACTCTCCTGGATCGATGCAAGGGCGCTGGACCGTTCCCGCGCGCGTGCTCGTGGCCCTTCCAGACGACCTCTCCCTCGCGACGGCAGCACTCGCCGAGCCAACTGCGGTCGCCGTGCATGACGTCCGGCGCGCCGGACTGGTTGCCGGTGACCAAGCGTTGATCGTCGGCGGTGGGCCGATCGGGTTACTGATTGCCCTGGTCGCGCGCGCAAGGGGTGCCAAGGTACTCATGCTCGAGTTGAGCGAGGAGCGCCGGGCGCTCGCAAGGTCGCTCGGGCTGGACTCGCTGGACCCGGTAGCCGATAACGGCGCCACGCGGATCGACGAGTGGACAGAGGGGGCCGGAGTCGCTATCGCCTTCGAGGTCTCGGGTGCGGTCGCGGGTATGGAGACCGCGATCCAGTCCCTCGCAGTACGCGGTCGGCTGGTCGTTGTCGCGATCCACGCCACGCCCCCTCCCGTGGATCTCTTCCGCGTGTTCTGGCGCGAGCTGACCCTCATAGGGGCCCGGGTCTACGACCGAACCGACTTCGAGGAAGCAGTGCGACTACTGGCGTCCGGCGAGGTGCCGGCGGGGCCACTCATCACGGCAGTCGAGCCGCTTGCTCGCGTGGCCTCGGCTTTCGAGACGCTTGAGAGTGGCCGGGCGATGAAGATCCTGATCGACTGCGGCGCCGAGGGACGATTTTGAGCGGAAGTCAAGGCATAGGCACGATGTTCGACCTGACGGGAAAGCAGGTGCTCGTCACCGGCTGTCGCCGTGGGATCGGCTTGGCGATGGCCGGTGCGTTGGCAGCTGCAGGCGCCGACATCATCGGCGTTAGCGCACAGCTCGAGACGACGGGAAGCGACGTTCAGCGGCGTGTCGAGGCAGCAGGGCGCACCTTTACCGGCTACCGCGTCGACTTCTCGCAGCGCGACGAAGTCGCCGCCTTCGCCCGCGAGATCGCAGCTGGCGATCGCCCTATCGACGTCCTTGTGAACAACGCTGGGACGATCGCGCGGGCGCCAGCGGCCGAGCACGACGACGACACGTGGGAGGCGATCCTCCAGGTCAATCTGAGCGCGCCGTTCACGCTGGCGCGAGAGATAGGTCGCACGATGGTAGAAAGAGGAGCGGGGAAGGTGATCTTCACCGCGTCGTTGCTCAGCTTTCAGGGCGGCGTTCTCGTGCCAAGCTACACCGCTTCGAAGTCGGGTATCGTCGGGCTCGTGCGCGCGCTTTCCAACGAGTGGGCGCCCCACGGTGTCAACGTCAACGCGATAGCACCCGGCTACATCGCGACCGACAACACCGAGCCGTTACGCGCAGACCCCATTCGAAACGGCCAGATCCTCGAGCGAATTCCTGCCGGACGATGGGGTGATCCGAGCGACCTTGCGGGTGTAACCGTCTTCCTCGCCTCACCGGCCTCCGATTACGTTTGCGGCGCGATCATCCCGGTCGACGGAGGGTGGCTCGCCCGGTGACGGGAGTCGTGCTCGAGCGCCTGCTTGCTCACCGGGTTCTCCCCGTCGTCGTCATACGGGACCTCGCGACCGCGCTTCCACTTGGGCAGGCGCTTGAGAGAGCCGGGCTGCCAGTTGCGGAGGTGACCTTCCGTACGCCTGCTGCCGCCGACGCAATCCGCATTCTCGCCTCCGAGACGAACCTGCTCGTCGGCGCAGGAACCGTGATCCGACCCGACCAGGTCGATGCGGCGGTCGAGGCTGGTGCCCAATTCGTGGTGACGCCAGGCTTCAGCGTGTCGGTGGTTCACCGCTGCGCCGAGCTCGAGATTCCCGTGATCCCGGGCGTTGCGACCGCGACGGAGGTGATTGCGGCGCTCGATCACGGGCTCGCTGTTCTGAAGCTCTTCCCGGCGGAGGCCGTAGGTGGAATCGCGATGTTGAAGGGGCTTGCTGGCCCGTTCCCTGACGTCCAGTTCGTTCCCACCGGAGGCGTCACCGCCGCCAACATGGCCACCTACCTGGCGCTGCCGACGGTGGCCGCCGTTGGTGGCAGCTGGATGGTCGCTCCCGAGTTGGTTGCGGCGGGTGACTTCGCCTCGATCGAACGGGTCACGACAGAGGCACTCGCGCTCGCAGCGGAGGTGACACGATGACGCTGTCGATCCGTCCGCAGAGTGAGTGTCGGTTTGATCTCGTTTCGCTTGGCGAGGTGATGCTCCGGTTCGACCCAGGCGAGGGAAGGATTCGGAATGCTCGCTCCTTTGACGTGTGGGAGGGAGGCGGCGAGTACAACGTCGCGCGCGGGCTGCGGCGGTGCTTCGGTTTGCGCACCGCTGTGGTGACAGCGCTCGTCGACAACGACGTCGGTCGGTTGGTCGAGGATTTCGTGCTACAGGGCGGCGTCGACACGTCGCTTCTCCGCTGGGTGCCGCACGACGGCAGCGGACGTTCGGCCCGGAACGGGCTGAACTTCGTAGAACGAGGGTTCGGCGTTCGCGGCGCGCTTGGCGTGTCCGACCGGGGACATACCGCCGCCTCGCAGCTGCAATGCGGTGACGTCGACTGGGAGCATCTGTTCCGCGAGGACGGGGTGCGGTGGTTCCACACCGGTGGGATCTTCGCGGCCCTCTCCGAGACGACGCCGGACGTCGTAGAGGAGGCAATGGAGGCAGCGTCGCGGCACGGCACAGTCGTCTCGTACGACCTCAACTATCGGCCAAGCCTGTGGGCTGGGATCGGTGGGGTCGAGCAGGCGCAGGCGGTCAACCGCCGGCTCGCGCGTCATGTCGATGTGATGCTCGGCAACGAGGAGGACTTCACCGCGTGTCTCGGGCTCGAGGTCGAGGGAGCGGATCCGAACCTCACGGAGCTCGACAACGCCGCGTTCCGGTCGATGATCGGGCGGGCCACGGACGAGTTTGAGAACTTCCGCGTCGTCGCCACGACGCTCCGCGGCGTGCACAGCGCAACGGTGAACGACTGGTCGGCGATCGCCTGGTCGCCAGGGTCGGGCTTCGTCGAGGCGAC
>JANNQQ010000064.1:0-2787 GCA_031400835.1 Actinomycetes bacterium
AGGAGATCATGCGTAACGCGCTTGGGCAGGCAAAGCAGGCCCGTCAGTTCATTCTCGACAAGATGGCCGAGACGATCACCGGGTCGCGTGAGGAGCTTGCTGCACACGCACCCCGGATCTCGTCGATCCAGATCAACCCCGACTTCATCGGGATGGTCATCGGCAAGGGTGGCGAGACGATTCGTTCGCTCGAGGCCGACTTCGACGTCCAGATCGACATCGGCGAGGACGGCACCATCCTCGTCTATGCGACCGAGGGGACAAACGCCGATGCGTGCATCTCCGCGATCGCTGCAATGACGAAGGAGCCCGAGGTGGGCGATACGTACACCGGTCGGGTGGTGAAGACGACCGAGTTCGGTGCATTCGTCGAGCTCAAGAAGGGCACCGACGGCCTTCTCCACGTCTCGAATGTCGGCCCAGGTCGGGTCGCGCACATCGAAGACGTCATGGCCCGTGGGGACATCCTCGACGTCGTCGTGCAAGAGGTCGACAAGGAGCGCGGCCGTATCGGCCTCAAGCTCGTCGCCAAGCACGAGGACGGCGGACTTGTCGAGCCCGAGGTACTCATCGAGCGGGCCAAGGATGCTCCGCCTCGCGAGGCTCGCCCACCGCGCGACGATCGTGGTGGACGGGATCGCGGCGGACGCCGCTAGCCGCTCGTCGCACTACGCGTCAGCTAGAGATCGGGGATTCGCCGTGGCGGATCCCCGATCTCTTTCTGGGGTGCCGTCGAAACCACCATCTACGATCCTTCCGTGGCCAACCCGCAGCTCACAACGCTTCCTGGCGGTGTCCGCGTTGTCACCGAGCGGTTGACAGGCGTGAGGTCGGTGGCGCTTGGTTACTGGGTCGGAGTTGGCTCTCGCGATGAGCGAGAGAACAGGGCTGGGGTCTCACACTTCATCGAGCACCTGCTCTTCAAGGGCTCGTCGCGCTTCGCCGCGCTCGAGATTGCCGAGCTCTTCGACGGGATGGGCGGTGAGCTCAATGCAGCGACCTCACGCGAAACGACGGTGCTGTACACGAGGATCCCCGACTCGCACACCGAGCGAGCGCTCGACGCAATGACCGACATGGTGTTTGCACCTGCGTTCGCCGACGTCGATAGCGAGCGCGAGGTGGTGCTCGAGGAGATCGCGATGGTCGACGACATGCCGCAAGATCTCGTCCACGACCTCGCAGCTCAAGCGGTCTTCGGCGGGCATCCCCTTGGCAGCCCCGTCATTGGAAGGGCAGACGTCATCTCGGCCGTGACCCCCAGGGCACTTCGGACGTTTCATGCCGGTGCCTATGCAGGCCCCAACGTGGTGCTGGCAGCAGCCGGGAATCTCCGACACGAGCAGATTGTCGAGTTCGCCGCGTCTCGTCTGGGCACAGAGCCGACACCCGTCAAGACATCGCGCACACGCGTGACGGGCTACCCAGAGCCTCGGCGCGCGTTTCTCAAGCGGCCGACCGAGCAGTACCACGTTGTGCTGTCGGGCCCGGGCCTCGCCCGCGGTGACGAGCGTCGCTATGCGCTCTCCGTCCTCGATGCCATTCTCGGTGGAGCTGCGTCGTCACGCTTGTTCCAGGAGATCCGCGAGAAGCGCGGGATGGCGTACAGCGTCTACAGCTACACGTCCCAATACGCCGAGGCTGGTCAGGTAGGGATCTACGTCGGCACGCGTGAGGACAATCTCGGGGAGTGCATCGACGTCATCCGCCACGAGCTCGGCGAGCTTGCGGAGGGTAGGTTCCGCGACGGTGAGCTCGAGCGGGCGAAGGAGAGCCTCGAAGGTCGATTGCTCCTCGCCCAGGAAAGCACCTCGAACCGCATGACGCGGCTCGGAAATGCACTTACCGCGGGGATCGAGCTCATGAGCCTCGCTCAGACCGTGCGCAACATCAAGGCTGTAGGAAGGGACGATGTTGCCGCCCTTGCTCAAGATCTGTTCGATCCCGCACGGCTGTCCGCCGTCGCGATCGGCCCACGCGAGGCAAAGTTCACGCGTGCTTGCGTCGGGTTGGGTCGATGAGGGTCGCGGTGTTCGGCGCAGGAGGCAAGGTCGGTTGCCTCCTCGTACCGGCACTGAGCGCAGCGGGCCATGAGCCCGTGGACGCGCGCTCCGACGGACCTGCCGGAAGCGACGTGGCCGTGGACTTCACGCGCCCTGACGCGGTCGTAGAGAACGTTCGACGTTCACTGGCCGAAGGCGTGCCGGTCGTGATCGGAACCACCGGTTTTGAACCTGGCGCCGTCGATGTGCTCGCACACGAGGCGGGCCTGCCGTGTTTCTACGCACCGAACTTCGCGCTTGGAGCAGTGCTCATGATGCGGTTCGCTGCTGAGGCCTCAAAGCTGCTGCCCGCTGCGGAGATCATCGAGCAGCATGCCGACACGAAGCGCGATCGTCCCTCGGGCACCGCGAGCGCCACCGCTGAGGCAATGAGCGGAACCGTCCCGATTCATTCCGTAAGGCTTCCGGGGCTCATAGCCCACCAGGAGGTCATTCTGAGCGGGCCTGGAGAGGTGCTCACGATCCGACATGACACCACATCACGCGAGGTGTTTGTCCCCGGTGTCCTCCGCGCGGTTGCGGCGGTCCGTTCTCTGCCCCCCGGGCTCACGATCGGGCTCGACGCGATCCTTTAGACCGAGTCCAGCCTTCAGTCTGCACTGAGGGGAGCGCGCACAACGCTCACCTCGGACGCGTCCGCCGTCCCCCAGTGCACCGACCGCACTGGGAGGCGCCTATCCGCGCGCGCGAAGCGCGTCGAGCAGCTCCTGGTGACGTCGCTCCT
>JANNQQ010000065.1:0-6235 GCA_031400835.1 Actinomycetes bacterium
GGGCGTTTCCAGAGACGGCGCACTGGGCCAGGCCGGATGACCTGCGCGGTACGCTGTGGGCTGACGCCGGATCGCGCGGGATTCTGGAGGCCGTGGAAGCGGCGGTGGCGACCCTGCCCGGTCTCATCACGGCCCAGCGCAAGAGTTTCAATGCCTTTTCGCGTGAGGTTCAGTTCGCGTCCGTTCGTCCCGCAAAGGGGGGCGGCGCGGTGCTGGGACTGGCTATCGATCCGTCCGCAGACCCCCGGCTGACGTCGCCGAGGCGCGAGTCGTGGAGTGAGCGCAGCGCGAAATCGTGGAATCGAGGAATGTCGAGAGCCCCTCATCCTCTTCCTTGACGCCGATGATCTCGTTGATCCAACGCTTATGGAACAGGTCTCGGCCCCACTCGAAGTAGATCCGGATCTCATCGGTGCAACCTGCGGTTGGGCGCGGCTCGGCCCCGCTGGCGAGGTTGTGTCGATCGTCGAGCCGCCGCGCGCTGGAGATCTCTTCCCTTTGTTCGCTCGCGGCTGCGCCTTCCCGATCCACAGCTGCATCGTCAGGACCGACGACGTCCGGCTCGTTGGTGGGTTCGACGAAGGCCTCGCTACGTGCGAGGACTGGGATCTCTGGCTACGGCTAACACGCATCGGCCGCCCGATCGCATCGGTTGCGGGCACGCTGTCGCTCTACCGGATGCGCGAGCGGTCGGCCTCCGTCGACGGCCGCAGGATGCTGCTCGATGGTCTTGAGGTCCTCGAGCGGTCGCGTCGCCCCGACCCACGGGTTCCCCGACCCCACGCCCATGCCGCCGGGGCGCCACGCGAGAGCCTCGCCGACGATGTCCTCAATCACCTCTGCTGGACCGCCGGTCTCGCTCTTGGCTCGGGTGGTGAGGCCGTGACCCTCGCTGACCTCGTTGGACAAACGCCGGCACAGGGACTCGATGCGGTGGACGTCGCCGGCTGCATTCTCGCTAGTGCCCTTCTGCCCCGCTGCCTGGCACCCACTGATTGGCCCGACCTCCTCGACGAGATTCGACGGCCACTGAACGAGTTCCTCGCGACCCTGGAGCAGCTCTCCGGAGTACCAGCCCTTGCACAACGGGCCAAGCGGCACATCGATCATCGCGTGCTTGCGGAGGACACCAGCAGACACGCCCGACAACGCGGTTCGGTGTTTGGCTGCGACGTCGAGATCACCACTCCACTCGAGCCGATCGAAGTGCCACCCGGGGTCGAGAGGGTCGTCGTCCGAGCACAGCTCGAGGGCGAGCCAATCGGTGATGTCCTCCTGGCACCGTTCGACGGGGAAATCCCGACGGCGGTTATCGCAGACGCACTCGCACGGTCTGCGTGGCCGATACTCGGTCGCCTCTTCGCCCGAACGGTGTACCCACGGCTCCGCATGCAGGTCGACGCCGAGGGAACCGCGGTCATACGCGGCGACACGGTTGTGGCACAAGGCCTCCCTCCAGACATCGAGGCGGACACTGAAGCGTTCCACGATGCTGTCGGGTGGACCATCTTTCTACAGGAGCTATTTGCGCGTCCGGAGTGGGCTCCCGATCAGTTCTATGACTCCGCAAGCAGCCTGCCTGGCCGGGGGACTGCGCACTGGGATGAGAGGGAGATCGAGCTCGCCGAGCAAGGTCGACCATTCGTCGCCAGCGGGTTGACGACGAATGTCGTGATCGCCCTGGGTGGGGTGCCGCTCGGCGTCGTGCGCGTCCGCTCTCGCGGCGGCATCGTCGAGCCGAATGACATCCTGCGAGCCGCATGCACAGCTTCGGGTTTCGAGCTCGCGCGGATCGCCGTTCGCGAGGGAGTCATCGGCCGCCCGTTGCTTGCTAGCGACAATCTCCGATCTCGCCTCGCCGAGACTGCGAGAGCCACCCGAGCCGCAAGGCAGACGGCATCCGGCAAAACCCCGGCCGAGCTCGTTCTTGGACGCACGCGACCGTTCGACATCGGAGGGCCACAGTCACGCACCGCCGCGCTGCCGGCATCAGCTGCACCGGAGCTGTTCGCTCTCGCACGAAGTGCCGGGGGAGCAGTTGAGGGGGCCGCCTCGCCGAATCGTGTTCGTTACGACCCCGCGATGCTCCGGCCGGGAGCACGGATCCTCCGACGAAACGTCTCACGACGGAGACAGCAGAGCGGCGACGGCGTCAAGTCGCAACTCCTCCCTATTCTCATGTACCACCGCATCGATGAGCCACAGGGCGGTCTCCTCGATCGGTACATCCTTGCACCGGAGCGATTCGAAGAACAGTTGCGGCTTCTTAGGGCAGAGGGCTTTGAGAGTTGCACCTTCGACCAGGTGGGCGAGTTCGTGCGCGCCCGGCGACCGCCTCCCGGGCGCCGTGTTGTCCTGACGTTCGACGACGCGTTCACCGACTTCCTCACACACGCGAGCCCACTCCTTGCTGCGTACGACCTCGACGCGACCCTGTTTGTCCCAACAGGTCACGTGGGAGGTACGAACGCGTGGGACGCCGCGTATGGCAACGCGACCGACCTGCTGACGTGGCGCCAGCTTCGCAGCCTCGCGCGACGTGGAACCGAGATCGGATCCCACTCCGTCACGCACCCATTCCTGACGACGATCTCGCTCGAGGACGTTACGCGCGAGGCGGCCGTCTCCCGCACTCGACTCATCGACGAGCTTGGAGTCGACCCGGCGGTGTTCTCCTACCCATACGGTGACTCAGACGCCGCGGTGCGAAGCGTCATAGGCGGCTGTGGCTACGCCTACGCGGTGACCACGGAGGGCCGGCCCGCGAACGCGACCGACGACCGACTCGCGCTCCCGCGGCTTGAGGTTGCCAGCTCGCTGGGGCTCGATGCTTTCGCCGCCCTCATCGGGTTGAGCTAGCTGGTTCGCCTGCCCCGGTGAATCATCTGGATGATTCACCGTTGAGGCTGCGTTTCTTGAGCGCGCGGCGATGAAGTCTGGTTGGTGTGTCCTGGGCGCCAACGAGCCGCGCGGTCGACCGCAACCCATGATGAAGGAGCTGCACCGACGACCCGATGGCATTCAAGCCAAGGTTCTTGAAGCCTGGCCCAAATAGACGCATGTCGACTTCATCCCACCGCGTATCGGCAAGTCTTCCCTTGTAGTCGACGTCGCCGCCGCCGAAGTCGAACGTCGAAATTGCCGGATCCTCCGAAAGCGCGGCAATGAGCCGCAATAGAACGTACGTCCCTGGGCTGTACTCGCGGAAGCGGGGGTCGTAGCCGGTATCGCCCCTCCACCCGAACGTTCCACCGTAGGCGTACCCGGTCCAGTAGGCGGCAGGAATGTCGTCGAGGTACACCACGTACGCGCGATACCAACCGTGCTCAAGACCGACCGTAGCCAGTGCTCGGTCGAGGTCGGGTGGACCGAAGACCGCGTCGCCGTGGCGCTGGTACGACCGGCTTGCTACGGCTGCGATATCCGCGAACATCCGCTCGGCGTCCGCAGGGTCGGAGTAGACCTCTAACCGGAACCTTCCTTCGAATGTCCGCTCGACCTTGCGGATCGTCCGGCGAAGCGACTCACGCGTCGTCGCCGAGCACGCCCTGGTAAGGGTCTCGTCGAGCGTTTCGCCGAGCGACAATGACCAGTGCGACCGGATTGGCACAAGCCGCTCCCGTCGCAGGCTCGACCCCCCGTCTCGCGCAGCGCGCGCTACCGGCCCCGCGGGATCGACGTAGCGAACATGGATCGCGTCCGCTTCTCGCCGCTCGACCGAGTGCTGCAGCTCGCCGAATGCGGCGCCGAGAACCTCTGGTGTTTGCTCCCCGAGGAAACCGCGGTACGCCGTCGCGATCGCGGTGACGGTGGGGTGGTACGGAGTCCAGGGACCAAGCCTGTGCACGATCCAGCCGCGTTGGAGATACGCCGCGACGATTGCGACCACGTCGCGGCCGCGCTCAACCACCACAACATTCGGGCGGACGACCTGCGGATGATGGTGGGCGACGGCGAGGAAGTAGTCGATATCGGCCGGCAGAGAACGGCCCTGTAGTCGCTCCCATACGGGTCGCAGCGCCTCGATCTCGTCAACCGTGGTGACAGTGCGCGCGGAGGTTGGGAGAACGACGCTCGGCCTAACGTCAAGGCCTTCCGACGTTCGTGCGCTGACTGCGGCTGTTGACGACATCTCTCCATTCTCGCGGACGCGTTTCGAGAAGCAACCCGAGAAAAACGGTATTCGCGGGGTATTTCGCGAACAGCCCCCAAACGGGGGACACATCCTTACGGTGCCAGTTCGGCCGGACGGGATCGCTGGGCGGCGATGCGGTCGCGGTAGGTGTGAAAGCTCGCCTTCGGGGTCCGCTCGAGTGACGGGTAGTCGACGTGCACGATTCCGAACCGCCTGGAGTACCCCCACGCCCACTCGAAGTTATCGAGCAACGACCAGACGTAGTACGCGGTGAGAGGAACGCCCGCTGAGATCGCTTGCCCCATCGCGTCGATGTGTCCCTCGATGTACGCGACCCTTTCGGGATCCGGAACCGAGCCGTCGTGACGCCGAACGTCGGGGTACGCCGCTCCGTTCTCGGTGATGTGAATCGCCTCCGGCGCATACTCCTCGTGGAGCCGGACAAGAAGATCCCGAAGGCCTTGCGGATAGACCTCCCAGTTCATGTCTGTCCGTGGCGCGAACCCGTCGAGGACGTACCTGGGTTCGGTGAGCGTTGATCCAGCCGCAATGACGTGGCGGGTGTAGAAATTGATGCCAAGGAAGTCTGTCGGGCGGGTCGTGAGCGCAAGGTCACCGTCCTGGATCTCGGGCACGTCGCCTGCATACGCGTCGAGCATGTCCTCGGGATACGAGCCTCGATAGATCGGATCGAGATACCAGCGGTTGTGATACCCGTCGACGTATCGCGCGGCCGCTACGTCTTCGGGTTTTTCACTCGCGGCCATGACCTCGTGCAGGTTCAGGGTGATTCCGACCTCGGCCGAAGGCACCAGCTCGCGGAGTACGTCGACCGCGCGGCCGTGCGAGACAAGCACGTGATGCGAAGCTGCCAGGGCCTCTCGGCGACTCCGGTGACCGGGTGCATGCTCGCCCGTCCCGTACCCGAGCCAGCCGACGACCCAGGGCTCGTTGTGGGTAATCCAGCGTTTCACCCGATCGCCGAGCCGACCCGCGACGGCCGCCGTGTATTCGACGAAGGGCTCAATGATTCCACGATCAGGCCAGCCGCCAGCGTCCTGGAGTGCGACCGGAAGATCCCAGTGATAGAGGGTGACGCACGGATCGATCCCCGCCTCGAGCAGAGCGTCGACAAGCCTGTCGTAAAAGTCCAGCCCCTCCTCATTGACGGCACCCGAACCCGTAGGAATCACCCGTGGCCAGGCGACGGAGAAGCGGAAGCTCTCGATCCCAAGCTCCTTCATCAGGCAGATGTCGTCGGCGTATCGGTGGTAGAAGTCGATCGCGACCGAGCCGTCGTCGCCGTTTACGACCTTGCCTGGCGTGGCGCAAAAGCGATCCCAGATCGACGCACCGCGGCCACCTTCGTGGATCGCACCCTCTACCTGGTACGAGGCGGTCGCTGCACCCCAGACGAAGCTCGCGGGGAACCGCTGATCACAGCTGATCGCCAACGTACGAGGTATGCCTTAGGAAACCGCTTGAGCGACGAAGTGATCGTCATCGACCTGGACCAGGGTCTCGACGGCTAGCGGGTCGAACTCGGGCATCTCGGCCGCGAGCGCGCCGGCGTCCTCGCTCCACTTTCGATGAAGCTTGGGAACCGAAGCGAGCAAGGCGCGCGTATAGGGGTGACGCGGGTCGCCGAATACCTTTTGCGTGGCACCAAGCTCGGCGATCCGGCCATGCCGCAGAATCAGTGTTCTGTCCGAGATGTAGTTGCCGAGCGATAGGTCGTGCGTGATGAAGAGCACCCCGAGTCCGCGCTCCTTGAGCTCTCCAAGGAGATTGAGCACGTCGATGCTCTCGTCGATCACGGTCAACTTGACCGCTCGGTCGAGGAAATGGAGCGCAATGTCGCCCGTTTCGCCCAGCAGAAAAGTTCGGACAAAGCGTTCATCGATACGCGCATTCCAGGTCACGAGCGCGAAATCTTCAGCATCATCGGCAATGGCGTGCAGGAAGATGCGGAGATGAGTCCGCCGATCCCGGCGCAGGATTTTCATCTGGCGATGGTCTGATGCGCGAGATCCAGTCGATTCCCCAGCTCGCGGCGTTGAGGCGCCCGGACGGCAGCTTCGACGTCGATGCCTACAAGGC
>JANNQQ010000066.1:0-1572 GCA_031400835.1 Actinomycetes bacterium
GATGTCGGCGATCGCCTCGGCGACGCGGCCGTTGCTCGGGTTCTCTCCGTATGTCGCGCGGAGCGCTCTCGCGAGGCTCGCCTTGAACGTCTCGGAGAAGCGCCGCCTCCTCACCTGCACGACGACCTCGTAGTCGCCGTAGGCCGTGACCTCGAGCGGGAAGTCGGGACCGTCCAGGACCTCTCGCACCGGGTCGCGGTACGTCTCGTGGAGGTAGTAGGTCACGGCGTGGGCGTCGTCCGGCGCGCCGTCGACCCAGAACTTGATCCTGTAGTGACTGCGCCCGCACGCGCCATCGCGCGTCATGTTGGCTCGCCTGTTGGCCACGATCGGATACCCATGCCCATCGAGCACGAACTCGGCCTTGATCGTTACGTGCGAGAGGGCGGCCTGCTTTCCGCTGGCGATCATCATGAGTTTCCTCCGAAGTCCTCGATCTGGTCGCCCTCCTGAGAGGGTCGGTCCCACGACGAGCAGTACTGGATGGTGAGGTCGATCGTGCGCTTGCTGACGACGTCGTGGATGTCGGACGCCAGGATGTCGTCGCCAGGGAAGTGCCACGAACCTTCAGCGATGTGCCTGTCGACGATCGCCGTCACCTCGGTCTGGAGCACGGTGAGGTCCTTGAGGGGCCTCGGTTGCTGGAGCGCGCTCCTGAGCCTGAGGTTGATCGACATGAACTCCTTGCGACACGACCTCGCGAGCATGGCGCGCTTCTCGCCGTCGTCACGCGTGACGTAGGCCTTGAGCGTGACCCAGGCGAGGACCGAGAAGCCAGTCAGGATGTAGAGCCAGAACGGCATGCTCCCGAGCGCCTTACCCATGTCCGTGCTCTCGCCCGTGATGAGCTTCGCGAGCGGGTGCGAGAGGCCGAACCCTGACAAGCCGGCGAGGATGTCGCGCGTCCATGAGTAGACGCCGTGGGCGCGGTAGAGCGGCTTCTTGGCGAGGACCTCTGCGGAGACCAACCACGGCAGGATCTCGTTCGCGAGCTTGCGAACGACGTTCATGTCCGGAGACTCCGAGACCGGCAGCTCCTCTGGCCTCGGGACGAAGCTCCTGCGCTTCTGTCTGGACGACGTTGGTTTGAGCGGGCCGCTCTCCGGTGGCATGGGTTGGAGTATGTCACCCTCGTATTGATTGTGCTTCTGTGGCGCATTCGCCTCCCGTACGCCGTCCCGTTCATCTTCAGCGGTCTGAAGGCGGCCATTGCGTTGTCGGTGGTCGGTGCGGTCGTCGCAGAATTCGTCAATGCCGATCGGGGCCTCGGGTACCTCATCGTGACGTCCACCGCGTTCTTCAAAGTGCCGCTCGCTTGGGGTGCCCTGGTGGTCCTGTCGATCATCGGCATCGTGCTGTTTCAGCTCGTGGTAATCACGGAGCGTGTGTTCTTCCCTTGGTCGGAGGGGAGTGACCGCCCGCAAGCTTGAGGCCAATAGCGAGGAGTATGCGATGAAGCAGTCGACGATTATTCGTGGCGGGCGCTTGCTCGATATCCGCAAGCATCGTGCTGACGCGGCCGACGTCCTCATTCACGGTGACACGATCGCGAAGGTCGGACGACCAGGGATG
>JANNQQ010000067.1:0-2602 GCA_031400835.1 Actinomycetes bacterium
GTCGCCTCGAACGTGCTCGATCTCATCGGTGACACCCCACTCGTCGAGCTGCAGCGGCTCTCTCCCAAGCCCGAGGTGAAGCTCTACGCAAAGCTCGAGGGGCAGAACCCGAGCGGCTCGATCAAGGATCGCGTCGCGAAGGGAATGATCGACGCAGCCGAAGCCGCAGGTGAGCTCCAAGCTGGCCGGCATCTCCTCGAGCCAACTTCCGGGAACACGGGCATCTCTCTGGCGATGATCGCAGCGATCAAGGGGTACCCCCTCACGTGCGTGATGCCCGAAAACTCAACCCAGGAGCGCAAGCGCCTGCTACGCCTCTACGGCGCGGACATCATCTCGTCACCTGCTGCCGAGGGCTCGAACGGGGCCGTTCGAATGGCCCTCGAGATTGCCGAGAGCGACCCGAAGTGGTTCATGCCTTTCCAGTATGCGAACCCCGCTAACCCGAGGGCGCACTACGAGGGAACGGGCGCGGAGATCGCCGAGGCTCTCGACCGCGTCGATGTCCTCGTCGCCGGGCTCGGTACAGGCGGCACCTTGATGGGGACCGGCGAGCGTCTGCGGGAGAGCTTCCCGGACATCGTGATTGCCGCGGCCGAGCCGATGCCAGGCGATCCCGTGATGGGCCTGCGTTCACTCTCAGACGGCTACGTGCCACCGATCCTCGACGTCTCGAAGCTCGATCGGAAGATCCTCGTCTCAAACGAGGATGCGGTGTACGCGGTGCGGGAGCTCTTGCGTCGCGAAGGCATCTTCGCGGGTGTCTCGTGCGGTGCCGCAGTCCACGTGGCCCGTCAGATCGCAAGCGACATGGACGAAGGCGTCATCGTCACGATCCTGGCCGACGGCGGCTGGAAGTACATCAGCGCCGACTTCTGGGAGGCCGAGGACACGTCGCTCGAGTCGACGATGGAGCGCACTCTCTGGTGGTAGTACCCGCTGACGTGCGCGAGGCAATCGTCGCGCACGCTCAGGCCGAGGCACCGAACGAGGCCTGCGGGCTGGTCTTGCTCGAAAACGACACGGCGGTCGAGTACGTCCCGGGTCGCAACGCCGCGCCCTCGCCGTACTACTTCGAACTGGAGATCGACCCGGTCACCTGGGCCGACATCGGCGACCGCGAGGTCGAGCAGGCGATTTTCCACTCCCATGTCTCGTCGCCCCCGCGCCCTTCCCGCACCGACGTCACCCGCGTCGGCCTGTGGGCCGGGCAGCCGTACTTCATCTACTCGTTGCGGCTTGACGAGTTAGCGTGCTGGCGGATCGGCGCTGACGGGATCACGGCCGTGCCGATCGTCACAACGTAGGTAGGTCCGCCCACCAGCCGCGCTGGCCATCGACGTCTTCGCGCGGATCCTCACCGAGATTGGGCGCGCCGATGACGAGGATCTCGAGGCCATCCGGCCCAGCCTCGTAGCCTCGCCACGTACCGGGCGGGACGCGCACCGCGTCCCATTCCTTCAGCTCGACGATCTCGTCGTCGACCTTCATCCGGCCGGTCCCGCGCACGACCACGTACACCTCCTCTTGCGTGACGTGCGTGTGGCCGTACGGAAAGCGATGACCGGGCGGGACGCGTTGGTAGCTCAGGCTAGATTGCTCGAGCTCGAGCGGCTTGGTCGCCGCGCGGAACTCCAGGTCAGGCGCATCGTTGAACAGAGAACCGATGTCCTCCAGATCCTCCTTGATGTTCCTGAGCGTGAACGGCACGGCGCAATCCTAAGGTACCGCGCAGGGCGCGGCGGGAGCGGCCCGCCGCTGCTCCACGGCCCGCTCGCTGGGACCCTCTAGTCCTCAGGCGGAGACTCAGGGTACTGCGGGGCGTCGCCGCTGATCTCGTCCCAGGGGGCCTTGTAGGCGACCATCATGTGGTACTGAGGCCGCAGCTTCACATCCTGGAGCGTTCCCGCGCCCACGTAGTACTTCCCGTCGCCGAAGGCATACAGGCTCGAGCCACAGTTACTGCAGAAGGCGACACTCGAGAACCCTTCCTCGGTGTAGTGCTTGATCAGCTCCTGGCCTCCCGTGACCTCGAAGTCCGTTCCCTCGACCTCGATCTCGGCGCTCCCCGCGCCACCGCTCCACCGCTGGCAGCGCGTGCAGTGGCAGAAACCCATCGCCTTGGGCTCATGCACGTCGAAGGTGATCTGTCCGCAAAGGCACGATCCATTGATCGTCTCGCTCATCCGGAGTCCTTTCAGTGTTCTCGGTGGTTGGCAGCACGACCGACTATCTCATGGCGAAAGTGCCCGAACGGCAACCGTTCTGCGTCAGCGACCAACCCGACGAGTCGTAGCGCGACTGCGGCCGAGCCGCCTGAGTGTCATTTCGGCGTCGGGGGGCCGCCCTGTGATTGCACCTGCCTGGCCGGTGAGCGAGACTCACCGCATGTCAACTCCACGGGCTGGAGCGGGAGTCGTTCGCCGCGTCCTCACCCCATGAAGAGGCCCAGGCGGCGATACATTGTGGTGTTCGTTTTCACGGTGTTGCTGATCGGCGGTACCTCTTACTTGAAGCGAGATGTGCCGTTCGACGCCGTGGAATGGAGGAATGCAGGTGTGGTGAGTTGCCCCCTCGGCCAGGATCGAAAACGTATGGTCAG
>JANNQQ010000068.1:0-19926 GCA_031400835.1 Actinomycetes bacterium
ACGGCCCCGCGATCGCGGGGCCTTTGTCGTTGTGAGGTGGAGGCGGCTACCACCGGGCCAGACTTCAGTCTGCCCCGTCGCGGTTGGTTGTTGCTCCTTCGTCGGCCATAAGCGCGCTGACCTCCGACAAATCAGGGCTGACCCCGATGCGATGCGTCACCCCCGCCGTCACACTGGTCAGTGACAACTCAAAGGGAGGCACTATGACCACCCTCGTTATCCCTCGAGAATCTCTCGACGAGCGGGTTGATCGACTCGTGTGCTCTCACGGCGACTCGTGGCCGCCGCTGCATTCGACCACGAAGCACGCCGCGATCGCAGGGCTCATTGCACGTGTCGATGGACTTGAGGACGCAATCCGCGCGATGGCGCTTGAGATCCAGCGGCTCACGGTCGAACACGAACGGCTCGACCCGTAGACGACCGCCCGTCGTGTGCTCGCTGGGACAGTGACCTCAATGCGCTCGGAGCCGCGAGCCAGGTCGACGACGTGCTGAAGCTCGTCGTTCGTTGCCGTTGCGTGGCTACGTGGCCAGTTCAGGGCACCCAGCGCTCCGCCAGCGGTGTCACCTGAAGCTCGTGCGTCGCGGCACGGGCGCCTTGATCTGCGAGGAAGAGGACAGCGTTGGCAAGGTCGCGGGGGTCGGCGTATGCCAGATCGGCGGGCTTGTCGCTTGCGAGCGGCTGGATCCCGGCATCGATGACGAGCAAGGCGACGTGGATCCCGTGCTCACGCAGTTCGAGAGCTGCCGCCTGCGTCAACGCCCTCACACCGAATGCGCCGGCCGCCCACAGGCCACGGCCACTCGCGGCGCGACGGGAGGAACCGCCCGTCGCCTGGATGATCGTCGCTGGTATGCCCTGTGCAAGCAGGAACCGGCTTGAAGCGGAGAGGAACGAAAACGCAGCACGTGCCGGAGCGGCGGCCCAAGCATCAAATGCCTCGGGTGGTGCCAGCGCGATCGGGCCACCGCCGAATGGACCCGAGCGGTCGCCGCCGTACGCGGCAGCAGCGTTGACGACAAGATCGAGACCGCCTTGGATTGCGGCACCCTGCGTCAGGGCGTCTAGCACGCTCGCCTGATCCGTCACATCTGCCCTCAGCGCCAGAGCTCCGGCTTCCGTCACGCCAGCAAGTGTCGCCTCCGAGCGAGCGACTCCCGTGACTGCCCACCCGTCGGCGCAGAGTCGATCGATCACAGCCTTGCCGAGGTTTCTCGCCCCGAACACGACTGCGCTTCGACGACCTTCCTCGGTTGCTCCCATCTGCCTGACCACAATACGTAGGTCGCGAGGGGTCGCGCTAGGTGACCCTGTAGCGGGGTGGTCTACGATCCTAGGGTGGCAAACGACCGGCTCGTGTACTCGACGGACGGCGGCGATCACCGCCGCCAAGGGCAGAGGCCTCATTCGCCGGGCAAGCCCTCTGGCCCGCAGCTCCCGAACGACGGCGTGGTGCGCGTGTTTCGCGAAAAGGGCGGACGTGGAGGCAAGACCGTCACTGTGATCCGTGGACTGCGCGGCGACCTCGCCGCGGTCGCAAGTGATCTCAAGCGCCACTGCGGCTCGGGCGGCGCAGTCAAGGACGGCACCGTCGAGGTGCAGGGTGACCATCGCGACAAGATTGTCACCCGGCTACGCGAGGCCGGGCACGTCGTGAAGGCCGCTGGCGGCTAAGAAGGCTTGGCGCCCATCGCCCATACGGCGACGAGCCAGGCGATCACGGCGATCACCGACAGGATCCCGGCAATGCGCACGAGGCCGGGCTTGCCCCGTTGCGCGCCAAGGCGAGACAGAAGAAGCGTCACGAGCAGGATCAGAGCGGTCGCGTCGGCGGTGACGTAGCCGATGTTGATCCAACTCAGTTGGGGGTCGACGCCGTCGAACTCCTTGTCGTATAGCCACTCTCCGCCAACCCGCATCACGACGTATGAGGGGATTGCGCCGAGCAGGAAGCAACGGAACGCCAGCGAGCGCCGTGCCTCGGCGTGAACGCCCGTTGCGGTGAGTGAGAGGATCGCCCCGGCACCCGCCGTCCCGATCAACACGAAGGCGCCGAGGACGTGCAGAAACAGGGGCAGGTTCCACTCGCCTGGACGGATCGCTGCGATCACGTCAAGCACCTGGCTTCCAGATCATGTCGACCAGGACTAGGAGGATCGTCGCCGTCGAAATCCAGTGCAGAAGTCGCGCTTGAGGATTGCGAAGCGCCATCGCCAACTCGGGGTCAGACTCCAACTTGCCCTCGGCGACGAGTTTCTCGCTGCGCGAGAGAGCTGCACCCATGGCGGCGCCGGATCGACGGCCGGTCTCGGTGCCGATCACCCACAGGATGATCGCTGCAAGGACCCACCCGTCCCAGATCGCATACCCGTCGATCGAGAGCGCAAGCCAGATGCCGAATACAATTGTGCCCAGCACACCGACAAGGACGGCGACAGACGCGACCCGCAACATTGGTGCGAGTGTCGCCACCTGTTGCGGCCGATCGACGCCTCGGAGTGCGAGCATCCCGATGCTGAAGATCGTCATCGCGCCCACGAGCGCGACGGCGCTCAGGAGGTGAAGTGCGAGGATCCAGGCGTCGAGGGACATCGTCAGTGCGAGCCTATACGGGCACCGCGGTGACGACAATGTTGTCGCGATAGTGCCCCTCGCTCTCGATGAACGGCCCGCCGCACGTGACGAGGACGAGACGTGGCCGTCCCTGGCGCGCAAAGATATCCGGTGGGAGTTTCGCCTTGGCCATCGTCTCTACGGACACAACCTTGTATGCGAAGACCCGGCCGCTGTTCGTCGTCACAAGGACACGGTCGCCCGTCTGCGCTTCCTTCAGTCGGAAGAACGCACCTGCGCCCGCGTTTGCACTGTCGACGTGCCCCGCGATCAGCACCGCACCCTTCGCCCCGCCCGGCAGCACTCCGTCGGCCCACCAGCCGACGCGGCGGATGTTCTTGGGCACGTCGAGCGCTCCGACCGCTAGATCGATTCCAGCAGAGAAGACGGTCGCGTCGATGCCACGGGCATCAAGCTGGACGCGGGCCGGAGTGAGCGGACTCTCCGCCGCGCGTTGCTGCGAGGCCGTGTGCTCACCCTTGCCAGTGAGGATGAACGGACGCGCCAGCGCCGTCTCCGACACTGCGCCGCAGGCGCCCTGGGTGCCCGTGATCAACGTCGAGCCGACGAGGCGCTCGCGGTAGGTATAGAAGCCGGCGCGCGCGAGCCTCACCGGGGTGGTGGTGTACACGCCGTCACCCTTGGCGGTGAAGCTCCCCTTCCAGAGCGCAGTACCGGAGCAGCGGATCGACGCCCGAGTACCGAACGGCCCAAAGAGCTCCATGTCGATCCGGGCCTCGGTGCGTCCAAGGCCGGTCACTCTCACCCGATCGGTGATGGTTGATCCCGGAACCACGACCTCGTTTGAGACGAGCGTCGTGACCCTCGGTGCAGCCCGTGCAACCGTTGTCTCGGAGGTTTCACCGCACTTTCCGTCAAAGGCGCTGTACTGCGGGGTCTTCGCCAGCGACTCGCGGAAGGTGTAGTAGCCCACCCTGCTGATGCGTACGGGCGAGGTCGTGTAGGTGCCATCTCCCGTCACCGCCAACCGGCTCGACCAGACCGGCTCTCCATCGCACGTGATGCCGCCAACCGTCGCGAACGGCCCGAAGAGCTCGACCTTCACCGTGCCGGCAAGCTCGCCGAGTCCAGTGACGATCACCTTGTCGGTGATGGTTGCGCCCGGCCTCGTCTGCTTCGCGCTCACCTGCGTCTTGACCTTGGGCTCGCCCGTGACGATCGTCGTCTCGGCCGCTTCGCCGCAGAGCGTCTGCGCCGACTTGACGAAGTCTCCACCCGTGAGGGTCTCGCGATAGGTGTAGAAACCCGGAACCGTGAGCTTGACCGCCTCGGTCTTGAACTCGCCGTCCGCGGTGATGCTGATCGTTCCGCTCCAGGCTGGTGTCGTGGTGCACACGATCGCTTTCCTGTTCGCGAACGGGCCGTACAGCACGGCCTCTATGACCGCGGGCTCGCCCGCAAGCCCTGACACAGTCACCGTGTCGTAGATCTCCGTTCCCGGAGCAACGATTTTCTCGCTGACCACGGTCGTGACGGCCGGGACAGCCACGACCTTTACCCGTTCCTTGGCATCCGTACAGGGTGTTGTGAGACCGACGTGGTTCGCGTCGCTCGGAATGGTGTGCTGGTAGACGTACCACCCTGGAGTGTCGAGCTTCACGGGTTTCGTGATGGTTTCGCCCGATCCGTTCGTTTTCCACGTTCCCTGCCACGCGGGCGTCTGATCGCAACGGATGTCGGTTGGTGAGCGGAAGGGCCCGTGGAGCTTTGCCTTTGCCGTGACCTTGAATGTCGGGCTGGCACCCTTGATCGTGATCCTGTCGGTACTGCCTTCGCCGATTGCGACCTCCGCCGGAACCGCCACGGACGTGACCTCGAGCTTGCTCTTCGCCACCGACGTCGACCCCGACCCGGCCACGACCTGCGAGCTCGGCACGGCCAAGCGTTGCCCGTTCGGCGCTGCCGCCGCAGTGGTCGGGCGGAAGATCTTCGGGAGGGTGGAGGGAAGAGGCTCGGTGCGGACGTCGAGTGAGACATCGCTGGCGCTCGCGGCTGTGTAGCCGACGGTGGCGATGCCGTTCCCGGCTGTCTTCGTGGTCGACGGGACGCCGGTCGCGCCCGTTCCACGAAGCGTCAGCAAAACGCCCGGGAGGGCCTTTCCGGTGGCGGAGAGAACGCGAATGGTGGCTGTCCCCTTGGCGCCAAGCTTGAGCGCGCTCGGCATCGTCACGACGATGCGGTACGGGCCGTGGTAGGCGGCAGAGTCCTTGGTGATCCTGGCGAAGGCTGTTCTGACGCCAGCGTCGAGCTCGTCCGGCGACGCTTCGCCCGCGCGCGCGTCGCCCATCTGCGAGTGCACGTAGAGCATGACCGCGGCCTGTTGGCTCGGTGTCGTACTCCGTCCGAACGCCCAGAGTGCGTAGGCCATCCGGCGCTGGCTCTCGAGCGTCACAGCTTCCTTGTCGCGGTTCACGAGGCTGCCAGACTTGTCCTCGGTGTATTTGTACGCGGCGGATGGGTACCAGAAGCGCAGATCAATACAGAACCCACGCGGTTGGCCCGGAACAGCGTTCTTGAAGTCTCCGAACCACCTGACCCCGTACCGATACGTGTCGTAGAACCCGACCCCGTTGGTGTCACACGTGTTTTTGCCACCGACCGAGCACGGGTCGTTCCGGTTCGGTGGCTCGGCTGCGAGCACGCTGCCCGGGATCCCGACGACCACGACCACGACGAGCAGCAAGACGGTCGCCCAGCGGGCGCGGATACCTTGGCGGAGTCGCACGGCGGGATTATCGCTGTCCGTTCGGCCCGTCGTCTCGTGAGCCGTCGCAACCGTCAGAGGCGCCAGTCGATAGGGCTCAGACCCCGGTGTTCGAGGAGCTCGTTTGCCCTGGAGAAATGTCGACAGCCGAAGAACCCGCTCGCGCTGTAGGGCGAGGGATGGGCCGCGGTGAGAGCGTGGTGTCGTTCCTGGTCGACGAGTTCGCCCTTCCGCTGCGCATATTTCCCCCAGAGGAGGAACACGACCCCCGCGCGGCGATCGGAGACCTCGCTGATGACGCGGTCTGTGAACTGCTCCCAGCCCTTGTCAGCATGCGAAGCGGGCTTGCCGGGGGAGACGGTCAACACCGAGTTCAGGAGCAACACGCCTTGCTCGGCCCAGCGGGTGAGATCGCCGCTCACCGGCGGTGCCAGCCCAAGGTCGGTCTCAAGCTCACGGAAGATGTTCTGAAGCGACGGAGGCGGCTTGATGCCCGCCGGAACCGAGAAGCAGAGCCCCATCGCCTGACCGGCACCGTGGTAGGGATCCTGGCCGAGGATGACGACGCGAACGTCATCGAGGGCGGTGCGATTCAACGCCTCGAACACGTGGTCGGCCCGGGGGTAGAAGCCGCGCGCGGCGCCAACCTCGGCGACGAGAAAGGCGCGGAGTTCCTGCATCCGGACCGAAGCGAGCTCGTCCCCGAGCACGGCGAGCCAGCTCTCATGCATCCGTGGCGCCACGCCGGCGAGCCTATAGCGAGAAGGCAGTCACGAGACGTGATCTATCCTCGCGTGGTGGCGCCACCTCTTGTCGAGCTCCGCGGTGTGACGAAGCGGTACCACGGCCCGCCGGTGCTCTCCGACCTCACGTTCGAGATCGAGGAGGGTGAGGTGCTCGGCTACATCGGGCCGAATGGCGCCGGTAAGACGACCACGCTGAAGATCCTCGCCGGGCTGATCAGAACGTACGAGGGCCAGGCCGTTGTCGCTGGCATCGATATCGCGCGCGATCGACGTGCGACCCACTCGCTCATCGGGTTCCTGCCGCAGGCGGTCGGCTTCCAGAGCTGGCGCACGGTTGAGAGCGCCCTCGACTCGCTCGGTGCTCTCAGCGGGGTGCCGAGGGACGTCCGAGCGAGGCGCATCCCAGCTCTGCTCGAGCGGTTCGACCTTACTCTGGCCCGCTCCAAGAAGGTGAAGGAGCTGTCGGGCGGGATGGCACGGAAGCTCGGCCTCATTCAGGCACTCCTTCACGAGCCACGGCTGCTCATTCTCGACGAGCCGCTCGAAGGGCTCGACCCACCGACTCGGAGCCTGCTTAAGGACGTGATCCGCGAGCGCCAGCACGCAGGGACGACAGTCCTGTTCTCCTCGCACATCCTCTCCGACGTCGAGGACATCGCCGATCGGATCGGGATCCTTGATGGCGGCAGGATCGCGACAAGCGGGTCGATCCGCGAGCTCCTTACGGTGTTCGGGCTTCCCATCGAAATCGAGGTCGAGTACTCCGTTGTTCCCCCCGACACCGCCTTTCTCGTGGCCGCAGCCGTTGGTGCCGAAGTGCGCCGTCCCGGCGTATGGCGCGTCAAGGTGGAGGCAGGACGCGATCCGGACGAGATCGTCAACCAGCTCATCGAGCAATCGCTTGCCGTGGGTGGTCGCATCCGGCGGATCGGCGAGGTCGAGCCTGACCTTGATGACCTGTTCGCGCGCTACATCGGGCGGGCGTCATGAACGCCACCGCTCAGTCAGCCGTCCTTCTCGTGCGCGACGAGCTCGTCGGCTTCGCCCGCTCGCGCGTGATGCTCGCGATGTGGGTTGTGCTGCCAGTCGTGGCGCTCCTCGGGTACCTCGCGTTGCCTGGCGATGCGCTCGTCGACAGCGGGTTCGGCGCGGAGCTGTCTGCCACTGCGTTCATGGGCCTGCTGCTTTCGAGTCTTGCCGGCACCGTCGCTGCGGTGATGGTCGCGGCGGACATCGTGGGCGAGCGAAACCGCAACGTGTACGAGCTCTTCCTGATTCGGCCTATCCGTCCGGAAGCGATCATTTGGGCCAAGTTCATCGCGGTCTTCGGCTGCGTCGCCGTCGCGTGCATGATCTCGCTTGCCCTTGGGCTCGCGCTCGACTGGCTGCAAGGGGCAACGCTCGGTGCCACCGAGCTCGGAGACGCCGGGCGGGTGCTTGCCACGCTTCTCGGTGTCGTTGGGCTGTCAGCAGCCGTCGGAGTGTTCTTCGGGGTCGTGTCGCGCAGCATCGTCATCGCGGTCGTGCTCGTCCTCTACATCGGTCAAAACCTCACCATCATCCCGATGCTGCCGATCTATCTCGGCGTCCTACCCGGGCATTTCTGGATCGTGATGGCCGTTACGACACTGCTCGGTCTCGTCGTGCTCTTCGGTGCGGCGCTGTTGTTTCGACGCGCCGAGTACTGAGCCGACGGCGTCGAAGCGCTGAGGTCAGGCGCCGCGAGGTGGCTCAGACCAGTGGAGCAAGGCTGCTTCGACGTGCGAACGCATCAACGTCTCAGCACGATCCGCGTTGCGGGCCTCGAGCGCTGCGAGAATCGCCTCGTGTTCGGCGACGTCGTTGTGCTGCCACTTTGGTTGCGTTGCACGGTGGGCGAGTAGCCGACGACCGACGTCGGCGATCCAAAGCGAGTCGAAGATCCGGCGGAGCGCCTCGTTCGCGCTCGCATCCACGACGAGTGCGTGGAACTCCCGGCTCGCATCATGCGCTGCCGCAGCGGAGGGAGCGACGCGCTCGTCGTCGACTGTCTGTTTGAGTGCGGCCAGGTGGTCGTCGGTGCGTCGCTCCGCAGCCAATCGCGCCACGAGCGGTTCAAGCAGTAGGCGCGCTTCCAGCCGCTCAAGGACACGATCGAGACCGAGGTCTGCGACGAAGAAGCCGCGATTCACCTCGAACGCAACGAGTCCGTCTCCGGCAAGCCGCCGGAGCGCCTCACGCACGGAGCCACGTGAGATGCCAAGCGCCACTGTGATCTCGGCCTGACCCACCCGGACACCAGGTCCGAGCCGGCCGTCGACGATCATCGCGCGTATCTGGTCATACGCGAGCCCCACGACCGAACGCACAAGGAGTGGGGCAGGGAGCCCCACAGCCGATTTGCTCATGATGACGGGTGAATAGTTGACATTCGATGTTCGAACCTTTTATCTTCTCCTGCGAGCGAACGCAAGTCTGCGGTCGCATTCGGGTCAACGAACTTGGAGGATGTCGCCATGAGCCAGGTAGACGGCGCCGGCGCCTCATCGCGAGGCGCGCTCGGCGAAAAGAACCTCACCACGATCCACGCCGTTGCTCAGGCGCTCGCGATCGGGCCGATGTTCTCGGTCGCGTTGATCCTTGGTGGGGTGTCGCGGCCCGACATCGGCGCGGGCTGGAATGCGGCCCTGGCCGTTGTTGTCGCCACGCTCGGCGTTCTGGCGATCGGGTACGTGATCGTGCTCTACGCACGGCGCTTCGCCGGAGCGGGAGCGGTGTACGAGTACCTCACGCATGGCGCACACCCCTGGCTGGGCGTACTCACCGCCGGCTTCTTCTTTGTCGGCGCGCTCTTCCTCGGAGGAGGCGGAATCTACCTCGGGCTCGGGATCCTGATGGACGGCTTCTGGACTGCGCACATCTCCGAAAGCGGCCCGGCATGGTGGATCTGGGGGATGATCGCACTCGGAATCGTGCTCGTGTTGAACCACATTGGAGTGCGCGTGGCGGTCCGCGCAATGCTCACGTTCGCTGTCATCTCATTCGTCCCGATGGTGTCGCTCGCGGTGATCATCATCGGCAAGGGCGGAGCAGACGGGAACACCCTCTCGATGTTCAACCCGAGCGAGACCTCATGGTTCGGCACCGCAGGAGGTGGCGTGCTCGGTGGTGTGCTGCTTGGCATCCTGCTGTTCGTCGGGTTCGAGGCAGCCGCGTCGATTGGTGAAGAGTCGGCGGACCCGCATCATTCGATCCCCCGAGCCGTCCTGTGGACGGTTGGAGCGGCGGGCGCATTCTTCGTGCTGATGGCGTACGCGTTCTCGATCGGCTACGGCAAGACCGCCGTGTCCGAGGGCGCCTGGGCCTTCTCACCGGGACCGGTGAGCGAGATGGCGACGACGTACGTCGGCTCGTGGTTCGCAACGCTGCTCGAGCTTGTCGTGATCCTAGACGCAATGGCTCTTGCACTCGCTATCTGCGTCGTCATCGGGCGAGGCTTCTTTGCGCTCGGACGAGATGGGTTGGTGCCGTCGGTGTTCGCGAAGACGTCCCGGTACAACACGCCGTGGGTCGGCAACCTCGTGGTTGCCTTCGGCGGGGTAGGTCTCATCCTGCTGACCTGGATCGGTGGGTACATGGAGCGGTTCAAGCTCCCGATCGGTGAGAACGGTGAGCTTGTGCCGATCTTCCCGAACGACCAGTTCGCGACCTTCATCCTGTCGGCGACCGTCGGCTCGTTTGCGATCGAGCTCGTGTATCTCGTGCTTGCGCTCGCAGCGTTCCGGCTCATCCCGAAGGCGGGGAACAAGCCCTGGCAGTACGCGGTCGTCGCGATTGCTGCGATCACGCCGATCCTCGGGTTCTACGGCGCCTTGAAGCCAGCTCCGCACGATCGGTCGAACTACAACTGGGAGGCGATCTACTGGACGCTCGCACTCGTCCTGCTCGCCCTCATCTGGTTTGTGGTGCTGCTCATGACGCGACGCGACAAGGTCGACAACGCGGCCGCGCACGCCGCCGAGCACCACGGGGTCGCCGCGCTCGACGAGCCACTGGCATCCTGAGGGAGGTCGTGACCGAGTCCACCTGGCATGTAATCGGACCGGCGGAGGATGCCCCCACGGGGCACCTCCGTCGGGTCGAGGTTGCCGGTAAGGCAGTGTGTCTCGGTCGCACCACGAGCGGCTGGGTCGCCTTCCAGGACACCTGCACCCACGAGGACTGCTCGCTGTCGGACGGGGAGCTTGACGAGGACGTCATCGTCTGCCCCTGCCACGCGTCCGAGTTCGATCTGCGCACAGGCGATGTTCTCTGTCCACCTGCGCTCGAGCCGCTCCCGATCTACGAGGCCCGGGTCGCGGACGGCACGATAGAGGTGAGGCTAGCGCCGCCTCCGGCTGCAGCCGACGCGGTACACGAACGCGAGGATCACGTTCTGGAATCGGTCGCCCGAGCAGCGACCGTCGCCGGGCCGGATACGTCCCAGATTGTCCTCGGCGACGTCGATCTCACCGATCTTTCGGTATGGGAGCAGGGGGTACCGTACGAGTGGCTAACCCTTCTCCGTCGGGAGGCCCCGTTGCACTGGCAGCCCGAATCGGACGGCAGTGGGTTCTGGGTCTTCACCCGCTACGACGACATTGTCCAGGTGTCGAAGGATTGGGAGACGTACTCGTCAGAGACCGGAGGCACCTCGCTTGAGGATCTCTCGCCGGAGGAGGTCGAAGCCCGCAAGTCGATGCTCGACACCGACCCACCTGCGCACACGCGGCTTCGCGCCCTGGTCAACAAGGGGTTCACCCCTCGGGTCATCAACACCTATGAGGAGCGGATTCGGGCGCTCGCACGCGGGATCCTCGCTGACGCCTTCACAGAGACCTCCTTCGACTGGGTCGAGCGAGTGGCGTCCGAGATCCCGATGTGGGTCTTCTCGGAGATCATGGGACTCCCTGTCGATGATCGTCGGCTGCTGATCGAGCTCGGCGACAAGCTCCTCGGGAATACAGACCCGGACGTCGTCGGTGATGACAACGTCCTCGAGCTCACCAAGAACGACCCATCGATCCGCCTGCTGCCCTTCTCAAGCCCGTTCGCACCCCAGCTGATCGACTACGGCTGCCGGCTTGGAGCGGCGCGGCGGCTCGACCCGCGCGACGACGTGACGACGCGTCTGGTTGAGGCCGAGCTCGATGGCTCACGACTCTCCGAGCATGAGTTCGGACTCTTCTTCATCCTGCTTACCACGGCTGGGAACGAAACCACGCGTCACACCATCAGCCTTGGGCTGCTTGACCTGCTTACCCATCCGGAGGAGGCGGCGCGTCTCGTGAGCGACCCGACACTCGCGGGTACGGCCGCCGATGAGATCCTGCGTCGTGCCCACCCGGTGCATCACTTTCGCCGTACGGCGACGCGTGACCTCACCGTGCATGGGCGGCGCATCACGTCGGGCGACAAGGTGACGCTTTGGTACGCATCGGGCAACTACGACGAGGAGCGGTTCGCGGATCCGTTCCGGTTCGACGTGGGGAGGACGCCAAACCGGCATCTCACCTTTGGCCTCGGTGGGCCGCACTTCTGTCTCGGCGCGCATCTCGCCAAGCTCGAAGTGAAGGTGTGGATCGAAGAGATGATCCCCTACCTCGGGCGCATTGCGCTCGACGGTGAGCCGCTGCGCTTACGATCGAACTTCTTCAACGGCATCAAGCGTCTGCCGGTCACGACAAGGAGGCCAGCGTCAACGTGACTACCCAAGATCCAGAGGCCCTCGTCGCATCGCTTCGAGGCCAGGGCGTTCGGGCGGTGCGGCTGCTCTACACCGATCTCCACGGAGTTGCTCGCGGCAAAGACATCCCGCTCGGACACTTCGTCGAGATGGTCGAAGACGGGGTCGCGTTCTGCGCCGCCGTGATGGGGACCGACCTGAATCACACGCCTGTCGTGGGCGGCGAAGAGGGCTACGTCGATCTTGCCGTACGTCCCGACCTCGACACCGTCCGCGTCGTCCCCTGGCAGCCCGAGGTCGCGTGGTGTCTTGGTGAGGCTTGGTGCCTCGATGGGTCAGGTCACTACCCCGTGTGTCCGCGGGCTCTGCTCAAGCGGGTCGTCGAACGGTACGCAGAACGGGGTCTCGTCCCGATTGTCGGCCCCGAGCTCGAGCACTTCATCTGCGAGCGCAATCCCGAGGTGCCGGGTGGGCTTCGGCGGTATGTCGATGAGTTGTCGCGCGTCTACACGGTGGGTGCGATCTCGGATCCGCGTCAGATCACGTTGCGCATGTTGCTTGCGGCGGATGAGCTCGGCTTACAGGCCTTCGCCGCGAACCATGAGTTCATGAACTCCCAGTATGAGATCAACCTCAAGCACTCCGCCGCGGTCGATGCCGCCGATCGCGCGTTCATGCTCAGAACGCTCGTGAAGGAGATCGCCGCGTTGGAGGGACTCGTCGCGACCTTCATGGGTCGACCGTTTGCCGATCAGGGCGGCTCGGGGTTCCACCTTCATCTCTCGCTTGCGGGAAGCGACGGTCGCAACGTCTTCGCGGATGATGGAGGATCGGATGGGCTCAGCCCGCTCGCAAGCCAGTTCATCGCCGGTGTGATCGAGCATGCCGCAGGAATGCAAGCGCTCCTTGGGCCAACGATCAACGCGTACAAGCGGATTCTCCCGGATAGCCTCGCTCCAACGCATGCGAACTGGGGTCACGACAACCGCACCGCCTTCGTGCGCGTCCCGAACGAGCGCGGTTCCCGCTCGAGGATCGAGATCCGCACCGCCGACGGCTCGGCCTGTGCGCACCTGATCACTGCCGCTCTGCTCATCGCAGGGCTCGACGGGATCGAGCGTGGTTTGACTCCGCCGGAACCTGTTGTGGGCGACGCCTACCGCATGGACGACGCGCACGCTGGCACGCGACTCGCCTCCGATCTCGGGTCGGCGCTCGACGCACTCGAGGCCGACAAGGTCCTCGTCGACGCGCTCGGGCGCCAGCTCGTGCACACGTTTGTCACCATGAAGCGGAGCGAGGTTGACCGGTTTGCAGAGGCGGTCGGCGAGCTCGATCCCGCGGTCATCACCGAGTGGGAGCTGCAGGAGTATGCGTTCCATCTCTAATCCAACAGTGCGTGTGAAGGTTGACGGCGAGTCGTGCTGGGGGACCCCCAACGGTGCCACGATCCGACTGGACGATGGACGGGAGATCGACGAGGTCGACGCTCACTATCTGGCCCCGGTTCAGCCCTCGAAGATCTTCGCTGTCCATCTCACCTATCGCAGCCGTGTCGAGGAGTACGCAGCGCGGATTCCACCTGAGCCGTCGTACTTCGTGAAGCCACCGACGACGCTCAACGGGCACCGGCAAGCCGTGCAGATGGCGAAGGGCGCGCGCTTCCTCAACTACGAAGGTGAGCTGGCGGTTGTTGTGGGTCGGCGAATGAAGGGAGTGCCGATCGATCAGGCGCTCGACTACGTCGCGGGGTACACGTGCGCCAACGATGTTGGCATGCACGACTTCCGCCACGCCGATCGTGGAGCGATGCTGCGCGTAAAGGGGCAGGACGGCTTTCTCCCGTTGGGACCGGTGCTGATTCCGGCCGCCGCCTTTGATCCCACTGACTACACGTTGCGGACGTATCTGAACGGCGAGGTCGTGCAGGAGGCACAGGCGAGCGACCTCATGTTCGGGGTGGCATATCAGCTTGCCGATCTGTGCCGGACGATCACGCTCGAGCCCGGGGACGTGATCCTGACGGGGACCCCAGCGAACTCGCGCCCCATGAAGCCGGGCGACATCGTGGAGGTGGAGATAAGCGGCCTTGGCCGGCTTACAAACACGATCGAGGAGTGGGATGTTGATCTCACAGGCCCAGGTGAGCAGCTGCAGGTTTCGGCGCAGACCTTGCACGTTGCCCTTGCGATCCCCGAGGCCGAGGCCGAGCGGCTGGTAGCCGAAGGGCCTCCGTGAGGCTTGGCCGAATTGACCATGTCGGTCTCTGCGTCTCGGATCTCGACGAGGCGGCCGCCAGGTGGTGCGTCCAGTTCGGCCTGGTCGAGCGATCCCGCGGAGACGGGCGGGCGTACCTCGCGTGTAACGACGAGCCGTACTCACTTGAGCTCATCACGGGGGACCGGCCTGGTTACGACCACGTCGCATTCGAGCTTCACAGCACGTGTTCGCTCGACGATGCCCGTGCCCACTTTGGCTCGAAGGGCGTCTCGTGGCGCGAGGACGAAGGGTGTCTTGTCGTCTCCGATCCAGACGGTCGCGCGATCCAGCTGATCCCTCACCGGGCGCCCGTCTCCGAGGGAGAGCGGTGGCCGCAGCACGCACGAGCCTCGTCCTCGGTCTGTGTTGGTGGCCCCAGGCGCCTTGGGCATGTCAACAGCCTCACGGCCGACATCCACGCAAATGCTGCCTTCTATACCGACGTTCTCGGAATGCGCGTGTCGGACTGGCTCGGTGAGGCGGGAGTGTGGTTCCACCTCGGTTCGGAGCACCACGTGCTGGCGCTCGTGGACGTTGGGTACGCGCACTTCCACCACCTCGCGTTCGAGACCGTCGATATCGGAAAGATGCGTGATCTGCTCGATCACGTCGCGCGACATGGCCGCTGGGTCTCGTGGGGCCCGACACGCCACGGGATCGCCGGCAACATCGCGACCTACGTTCGGGTTACCGAAGAGGAGTGCCACGTTGAGCTGTACTGCGACATGGAGCAGCTCGCCGATGACCATGTCCCGCGCGTCTTCCCGGACGACCGCTACTCGTCAAACACCTGGGGGCCGTTGCCACCGCGCTCGTACTTCCGCTTTGACCCCATCGCGGTCGAGTTCGAGCGCGAGAGCTGGGAGACACGCGGCAAGGTTCTCCCACCTGCCCCCGAGGGCTGGGAGGGACAGCGTTGAGCTCGCTGCGTGGGTTCACCGGGCCAAGGACACCGACCGGGCGCTCCTCTCTCGTGCCGTATCCGCCTTGGCACTACGTCGGCACCTTCCTGGTGATCGACTACTGGGCAGACCCCGAGCAGGTGGTTGCATTCCTCCCAGACGGAATCGACCCGCACCCCGATCCGGGACGCTGCGCCTTCATCGCCGCAGACTGGCAGTCGTGCTCAGAAGTGGGCGATGAGCTGGTCGATCCGTCGCGCTCGCAGTACAAGGAGGTGTTCATCGTCGTCAGCGGGCTTCTCGATGGCGAAGAGGTCACGGTGTGCTCGTATATCTGGGTCGACCGGGACTTCGCGTTGACCCGCGGCTGGATCCAGGGGTTCCCGAAGAAACTCGGCTCGATCTGGATCACCCGTTCGTTTGGCCTCGGTGGTCCGGCCGATCCCGGGATGGCGCCGGGAGCGCGCTTCGGCGCCACCTGCGCAGCCTACGAGCGGCGTGTCGCGGAGTGCACGGTGACGCTTGAGAAGCCATCAGCGGGTGGGCCGTTTCACAACGCGCCGCCAATCGTCAACGTACGCCACTTTCCGCGGCTCGCGGCCGGCGAGCACGACAGCCCTGCCGTTCATGAGCTCGTCCGTGCTCTCTCGCGTGATCGCACGATCTCGGACATATGGGAAGGCACGCCAACTCTCGAGTACTTCGGTGCTCCGCACGAGGAGCACACGGCTCTTGCGCCGATCAAACTCGGTCGCGGCTATCGCTTCACGTTTGGCTATACCGTCGACGACCTTGAGACGATCAAGGATCTACGGTCGTGACAACCCAAGCGGCGAGCGCTTGTGACTGATCGCCACAAAGTGGCGCTTGTAACCGGCGGCGGCACCGGTATCGGCGCAGCCACTGCGCGACGCCTCGCCGCGGACGGGTACGCGATTGCCGTGACCGGCCGGCGTGTCGAGCCCATCGAGGCGATCGCAGGCGAGATCGGTGGGCTCGCAATCGTTGCAGACACGTCGATCGGTGTCGATGCCGACCGCGCCGTCGCCGAGGTGGTCAGGCACTACGGCGGGCTTGACGCACTTGTTCTGAACGCGGGAGTCGGTGGGGCGGGCTCGCTCCTCGAAATGTCGCAGGAGACGTTCGAGCACGTGATCGCGACCAACCTCACAGGGGCGTTCCTCATGGCCCGTGCGGCCATCGGGGCGTTGCTCGAGCGTCGTGGCGCAATCGTCACCGTCTCGTCCGCTGCAGGCCTGCGGGCTAGCCCTTCGTCCCTTGCGTATTGCTCATCGAAGGCTGGGCTTGCGATGCTGACGCAATGCATCGCGCTCGACCACGGGCGGGATGGGGTGCGGGCGAACTGCGTGTGTCCCGGATGGGTACGAACGCCGATGGCGGATGGTGAGATGGACGACCTTGGACACCGTCTTGGAACCGATCGAGAAGGTGCGTACGCGACCTGTCTTGTCGATGTTCCGCTCGGGCGGCCCGCAACCCCCGAGGAGATCGCGGCAACGATCGCATGGCTGCTCTCGGCGGACGCCGCGTACATCACCGGCGCCGTCGTGCCGGTCGACGGTGGACACACCATGGTCGACGTCGCCACCACTGCATTCGGCAAGCTGCCGGAATGAGCGAGAGCGTGGAGATCGCAGGCGTCTCGGTCTCGACCGACCACTTCATCGGGGGGCAGCGGATCTCAAGCGAGACCACCTTCACAGATCTCTCACCGATCACGATGGAGCCGATCGCAGAGGTCGCCCGCGGCGGGCCTCTCGAGGCCGACCTTGCGATCGCGGCCGCTTCGGACGCGTTCCCTGGCTGGGCTGCCCTTGGCCCGCTGGGTCGAGCACCGTACCTCCACCGGCTCGCCGACCTCATCGACGCCAACGTCGAGCCGCTCGCCGAGGTCGAGTGCGCGGACATGGCTATGTTGCTGGGCTCCCTCAAGGCGAGGTTGATCAACCGCGGTGCGCGGAACTTCCGTTCCTACGCCGACCTTGCGCTCGCGTACGAAGAGCGGGTGTGGTCATCAAACGGCACCGCAAACCGTGTGCTGCGGATGCCGAGTGGGCCCGCGGTCGTCATCACACCGTGGAACGCGCCGTTCATGCTTTCGACATGGAAGACCGCGCCCGCGCTCGCGGCCGGCTGCACCGTGATCCTCAAGCCGGCCGAATGGTCGCCACTCTCGTGCTCGCTCCTTATGGATCTCTCGGCGGAGGCAGGATTTCCCCCGGGCGTCTTCAACCTCGTGCAGGGGATCGGTGAGGAGGTTGGCGCGGCGCTCGTGGCGCATCCGGGCGTCAGTCGCATCTCGTTCACCGGCTCGCCCGAGACTGCGCGTCAGATCGGGGTCGCCGCAGCCCGGAATATCGTTCCGTTTACCGCCGAGCTTGGTGGAAAGGGGCCGTTGCTCGTCTTCGAGGACTGCGATCTTGAGGCTGCCGCGCGCAAGGCAGCAGGGCAGTTTGACGACTCGGGTCAGGTCTGTCTCGCGGGAACGCGCCTGCTGGTGCAGGAATCTGTCCGCGAGACGTTCCTCGAGCTGTTTCATCGCTTCGCAGATGAGCAGGTGCTCGGCGATCCACGCGACGCGGCTACGACCATGGCGCCGATGATCCATCCGGACCATGTTGAGCGTGTGATGGGGTTCATCGGACGCGCACGCGAAGCGGGCGACGAGATCCTGCGCGGCGGTCATCGCGTGTCCGAAGGTCTTTGGATCGAGCCAACGCTCATCGCGCCACGGTCAAACGACAGCGAGGTGGTGCAGAACGAGGTCTTCGGGCCCGTCCTGACCTTTCAGACCTTCTCGGACGAGGACGATGGGATTGCCCTTGCGAACTCCACGCGCTACGGGCTTTCGGCGATCGTGTACACCGGGTCGGCGGAGCGGGCGGACCGCGTGGGCCGCGCTGTCAGGGCTGGCGTCGTGTGGGTCAACACGTTCCTCGTCCGCGATCTGACCGCTCCGTTTGGAGGGATCGGGATCTCCGGAATCGGCCGCGAAGGTGGCCAATACGCCCTCGATTTCTACAGTGATCTCAAGTCGCTCCAGATACTCGACGACACGTGCCCGCTGCCATGAGCCCGCGGCTTGTTCTTGTTCTCAGTGAGAACTGGACACTGGTTCCGCCACGAAACCTAGGCGCGCTCGTCGAGATGGCGGTCGTAGGCGAGGAGGCAGGGTTCGACGCGGTGATGGTGAGCGAGCACATCGTCCTCGGGCCGACCGCGGGCGAGAACGGCGTCATGGGCAACCCACGCGACTATGCGATGCCCGGGAATCAGGACCCGGCGATGCCATGGCCGAGCTCGCTGGTTCTTCTGTCCGCGATCGCGTCGGCGACCACGCGGCTGCGGCTCGCGGCCTGCGCTGTCATCGCACCGCTGCGGCACCCACTGCTGCTCGCAAAGGAGCTGGCCACGCTCGACCTCCTCGCTGAGGGCCGGCTCGTCGTCCAACCGACGGTCAGCTGGCACCGTGATGAGTACGAGGCGCTCGGCGTCCCGTTCGGCGAGCGAGGGCGGTTACTTGATGAGCACCTGGCGGCCTGGGACGTCCTCTGGCGCCCAGGGCCGGCGACGTTTGCGGGTGATCACTACCGATTCGCCGACACCTATCTTGAGCCGAAGCCGTGGCGGGAGGAGGGTCTCCGTCTCTGGCTCGGCGGCGCGTCTGTGCACCCCCGGTTGCTTCGGAGGATCGTGCGCTACGCACATGGCTTCCACCCGCTCGGCGCACCCACCCCCGAAGACATGAACCTTCTCGAAGCCGGGCTCACCGAAGGCGGGAGGACGCTCGCTGAGCTCGAGCTCATCGGTGGCCTACGACCGGTGTTCCCGGATGATCACAGCCCGTCCGCGCTCGAGTCGGCGCTCGCACAGCTGCCGGATCTCCTCGCGCGCGGCTTCACGACCGTCTGCATCAAGCCTTCTCAGTACCTCGATGACCTTGACCAGTTCCCGGACTGGTGCGCCGAGGTTGTCGAGCGGGTAGGCGAGGTGGCAGGTGAGCGCGCCCGTGCTTGATTGGGCGGCCGAGATCACTGTCGAGCAGCTCGACGACGATCCGTACCCGCTCTACGCCAGGATGCGCCGGGAGGCACCTGTCTGTTACGTACCCGCCGTCAACCTCTGGCTCGTCACCCGCTGGGACGACGTCGAGCGCGCCACGACGCATCCTGAGCTCTTCGACTCGGCCGTGTCACCGTCGCCGCTCAGTAGGACGATGGGCGGGCCGAGCATTCTCATTCTCGATGGCGAGCCTCAGAAGAAGCTGCGCGCGATGCTCGACCCGTCGCTGAGGCCGCGCGTGGTCGAGGCGACCACTCCTGATCTGATCGAGCCACTCGTCGCAGACCTTCTCGACGGGCTCGAGGCTCGCGGCCGAGCCGAGCTGATGAGCGAGTACTTCGAGCCAGTCTCGGTACTCGGTCTCGGTCGCGTGCTCGGGGTCTCTCAGCTCGACGGCGACACGCTGCGTCGGTGGTTCAACGGGCTCGCGCAGGGCGCAATTAACTTCGAGGACGATCCCAAAAAATGGGAGACCTCCGACGCTACGGGGGCCGAGATCGATCGTGAGCTTGCCTCAACATTTGAGCGGCTGCTTGCGGAACCGGACGACAGCACGATCTCGACGATGCTCCAGCACGCCGAGGGATCCCTCGAGGATCGCGTCGCCCAGATCCTCCCAACGCTCAAGGTGATCCTTCTCGGCGGGATGCAGGAACCCGGTCACGGTGCGGGTACGACGGTCGCAGGTCTCTTGCTCTCGGGGCAGGCATCGCTGCTCGCGGCGGATCCAGCGGGCCTCACACGCTACGCGATCGAGGAGGGTCTGCGCTGGGTGTCGCCGATTGGTACGCAGACCCGTCACGTTCGCAGCGAGCTTGAGCTTGGTGGGGTCACCCTCTCGGCGGGTTCGAATCTCGGTGTGCTCGTCTCCTCGGCAAATCGCGACGAGGG
>JANNQQ010000069.1:0-1563 GCA_031400835.1 Actinomycetes bacterium
AACCTGCCTCTCCGTCATCCCGAGAGCCGCGTAGACGACGCCGAGGTTGTTTGCCGGCTCCGCGGCATGAGGGTAGCGCTCCTTGCAGACCTCGAACGCCTCGATGGCTTTGTCCCAGTCGAGCGTCACGGTGTAGTGATACGCGGCGGTGATCACCAGCCGTTCGTAGTCGCTGACGCGGTCCCGCCTCGCAAACGCTTCCGACGCGAAGTGGCGCGCGCGCTCGAGGTTCCGGCTGCCATTCTGGTAGATCCGGGCAAGGTAGTGATACGGCAACGCGAAATCCGGATCGAGCTCGATGGCGCGGTTGAAGAACGCAACGGTTTCGAGCTCACCCGCCGCTCCCAGGACGTAGCGCATCGACATGCCTGTTGAAAACGCCTTCAGCGCCTCGAGCGACGACGTCGTCGCCCGCTCGATCGGGACGTCGAACGCCTGGATCGAGGCCATCGACTCGCCGAGCTTCGCCCTCAGGCCGGCCATCGCTCGTCCGAGACTGGCGATGACGTGCTCCTTGCTGTCCGCTTCGACCTGTTCGCGCGCCAGCGCCCGGCCCGTGCGACACTCGTCGGCCTCGAGCGAGATCACGTAGTGGCTGCCGAGTGCGGCGATTGAGCCGGCCAGCACCGCCTTGATTGCGTCACGCTGGCAGAGGTCGTGCGCGACCTCACGGGTCACCGGCGACTTGCCGTCGCGACCTGAGAGCCGCAGCATGTCGCGCACGTGCTCGTCCGGCAAGATCGAGAGAAACGGCGATTGCTCCAGGCCCACGGCAAGTGCAGCCTTCATGGTGTCGTCGAAGATCGGATCGCCGGTCTTGTTCACGATGTCGGCGAGCAGGATGGCATCACGATCGGTGATGGCTGCCTTCTTTCGCGATGACCGTACCCACACCGACCCCGCCACGAGCGCGACGACGATCACGGCGGCCCCGATCACGACCGATCGGGACGCCCAGGAGACACGGGCCGCAGGCAGGAGCGCGACCGGCGCAAGCGGGCCATCATCAATGACCGTCTCGTCGCGGCTCACCACACGCGTCTCGGTCCGGCGCTCGACGACGAGATCCGGCACGGGCTCGATTGGGCGGACGGCGGCGGCGAGTCGGTAGCCGCGCTTCGGCACAGTCTCGATGTAGCGCTCGTCGCTGCCGGAGTCGCCGAGCGCCTTGCGGAGCGCCCAGATGTGCCGCGACACGTTCGCCTCTTCGACGAAGGTGTCCGGCCAGACCTCGCGCATCAGCGCGTCCTTCTCGACCAGCCGGCCGGCCCGCGACACCAGGACCCGCAGGACCTCGAAGGTCTTGGGCGGCAGGGGCACGGGCTCTCCGGCTCGCAGGAGGCGAGCGTTCGCCACGTCGAGCGTGAACCCCGCGAACTCGTACAACTCGTTCGTGGCCATCACCTTACGGGCCATTGCTGACCAATGGAGAGATTCGAGTACAAACCGGGAGAACTTGTAAAGGACTCGCCGCGAGCCTGTCGCCTATTGTGCCGCAAGCCAACGCGGCGCGCATGCGCCGACCGATCACGGCTATTTATCGACCAATCACGAGGAGGCAGC
>JANNQQ010000070.1:0-19284 GCA_031400835.1 Actinomycetes bacterium
TGCGGCGCCTGGACTGTCAACTGCGGTTTGCTCTTGAGCTCTCTGCGTAGCTCAGCAATCTCGGCGCGCAGGGCCTCTGCCTCACCGGCCCGCGCCAGGAGAACCGCGTACGCATCGGCCGAGGTCACGGCCTCGATCCGCCTCGCGCCGCCGCCGACTGAGCCTTCGGAGAGGATCGCGAACGCTCCAATCTCTGCGGTCGAGCGAACGTGAGTGCCACCGCAGAGCTCGGTTGAGAACCCCGTGACATCGACCACGCGGACGACGTCGCCGTAGCGCTCACCGAAGAGCATCATTGCCCCCAGCTTCCGTGCTTCGTCCTGTGTGGTCTCGAAGGTATGCACCGGGAGGTTCTCGAAGATCTTCTCGTTGACGCGCTGTTCGACGCGCTCACGCTGGGCCGGGGTCAGGCCCTCCCCGTGGGAGAAGTCGAACCGAAGCTTCTCCGGTCGAACGGCAGAGCCGGCCTGTTTGACGTGCTCGCCAAGGACCTCGCGGAGTGCCTCGTGGAGCAGATGTGTCGCTGTGTGATTTGCCTGCGTGGGAAAGCGCGTGGCGGAGCGCACTCGTGCCTTCACGCGGTCACCGGAACTGAAGCCGGTTCCACGGAACTGCAATACCTGGTCGTCGCCGACGCGGAAGGCGTCAACGAGCTCGGCCCTGGTCGACGCATCATCGTCCAGCTCGATCCAACCCTCGTCGGTGACCTGACCCCCGCTGGCCGCATAGAAAGGCGATTCGCGAAGCTTCGCGAGAAATGTGCCCTCGCCCACGTCCTCTAGCGCACCGAGCTGGGTGATGACGTCTTGCTTCGCATAGCCGACGAAGTCGCTTGTGAACCCAGCACCCACAGCGAAATCGGCCGCACGCTGACCAAGCGCCTTCTGCCCACCGCCACGCGAGATCTCCTTGTGGCGGTCCATCTCACGGCGGTAGCCGTCAACATCGACCTGGTGTCCCCGTTCGAGTGCCAGTTCAACGGTGAGCTCGATCGGGAACCCGTACGTTGCGGCAAGTCGGAATGCATCGTCCGCGGTGATGTTTGCCCCGGCGAGGTCATCGAACTCCTTCATTCCGCGGTCGAGAGTCTCCCGAAAACGATCCTCTTCGGCACGCACAACCCGCTCTATCTCCGCCGCGTTCTCGACGACTTCCGGGTACCACGCACCGACCTGCTCGATCACGATTGCGGGCAGTGGATGGACCGCAGGAAGGCCGATGCGTCGCGCCTGTACAACCGAGCGACGGATGAGGCGTCGAAGGACGTAGCCGCGCCCTTCGTTGGACGGGGTCACACCTTCGGCGACGAGAAACGTCACGCCACGACCGTGATCGGAGAGGACTCGATGGGCCTTCGTTGCCTCCGGTGAGGTGCCGTAACCCACTCCCGATTCTCTCTCGATCCAGTCCATGATCAGCCGGAAGCCGTCCGTGTCGAAGATCGAGTCGACGCCCTGGATGAGCATGCTCCCTCGCTCGAGCCCTAGGCCTGTATCGATGTTCTGCTTTGGCAGCGGGGTCAGCGTTCCGTCGCCATGGAGATCAAACTCCATGAACACGAGGTTCCAGAACTCGATGAAGCGATCGCAACGCTCGCAGTTCGGCCCACACGTGGCGAGGCCACAGCCATACTCCGCTCCCCGATCGAGGTGGAGCTCCGAGCATGGACCGCATGGCCCCGTCTCGCCCGCCGGGCCCCAGAAGTTGTCCGAGCGCCCGAAGGCCACGACCCGCTCTCGCGGGATCCCTTTCCGGAGCCAGCCAGCTACCGCCACCTCGTCCTCGCCGATGCCGAGGACAGGGTCGCCCGCAAAGACCGAAGCCCAGATGCGGTCAGGGTCGAGTCCCATCTGCTCGACGGCAAACTCCCAGGCGAGGTCGATGGCGCCGTCCTTGAAGTAATCGCCGAACGAGAAGTTGCCCAGCATCTCAAACATCGATGCGTGGCGGGCCGTCATCCCTACCTCTTCAAGGTCAGTGTCCTTGCCACCCGCGCGAAGGCACTTCTGCACGGTCGTGAAGCGCAGGGCGGGCGGCTCCTTGGCGCCTGAGAAGTACGGCTTCAGCGGTTGCATTCCCGCGGAGATGAAGAGCGTCGACGGATCCTCGGGTGGCGGAATCAGCGGCCAAGAGGGGAACCGCATGTGACCCTTCGACTCGAAGAACGAGAGGAAGCCCTCGCGCAGCTCGGCGGTCGTTTGCATGCGCTCGATCGTACCGACCTACCCGCGCCGTGACCGCCCTGCTTTAGGCGGGGTCGGAGGACGCCGGAGACTGCGTCTTGTTGCCGGCGAGATCAGGCGACACATCGACGTCTGGGTCGGGCACTGGAGTCGGTTTCGGCGTCGGATCGGGCTTCGGCCATGGCTCTGGTTTCACCTGGGCTACGGGCGGCGGTGTCGGCTCGGGCCGCGGCGACGACTGAGGGGTGGTAGCACCTCTGAGATCGGCCGCCAGATCCTGCTCGCGCTTGCGAGCGGCCGTCTTCGCCGCGGCGAAGGCGTCTGACGCGCTGCGGTTGCGCTTGAACGACGAAAAGCCGTGGGCGACGCCCGCCGCGAGGCCAGAGACCTTCTCCACCGGCTTCGAGATCGCCGTCGACACGGCACGAACGGCTGTGTCGGCGCTGTCGGCCATTCCCACTGCGCTGTCGGTCACGGTGTCGAGCTTGTCGAGCTGGTAGTTGACGCGATCGACAGTCCCGCCACTCTTCACGACCACGGGCAGAAGGTCGCGCTCTGTGCCAATCACGAACGATGACACGCGGTCGAAGAGTCGTCCCAGCTTGTAGAGGGCGAATGCCGAGCCCAGGCCGAGCGCCACCAGAAAGAGCGCGAGACCCCAGTTCGCCGCATCACCGGCGTCGAAGGCGATCACCATGACGTGATGGTAGTGGACGCCACCGGACGATTGGAGGAGTCGCGCCGCGCCCGTTACGCCGAGGTCGAGACGATGACGCCAGCACCCACGACTGTGGCTCCGTCGTAGAGCGCCGCAAGCTGCCCTGGAGCGACCGCCTCGGCGGGGCGATGGAGCGAGATCATCAGCATCTCCCCTTCGACCTCGACCGTGGCGGGCACCGGCGCCGACCGGTAACGGAACTTGACCTCGACCTCGCGTGCGGGCACGTAGAGCACACCTCGCGCCTCAAGCCGCGTGACCTCAAGCGCACGCCGGGGACCGACAACCAGCGTGTTCGTCGATGACTCGGCTCGCACGGCGTACATCGGCTCGCCAAGCGCGACCCCGAGCCCCTTGCGCTGGCCGGGAGTGAACCGCCAGAGACCGTCATGCCGGCCAACTTCGATACCGTCCGTGTCGACGACTGCCCCGGGCGCGTCGGGCATGCCGTGGCGCTTGAGGAAGACGCGGTAGTCGTCTCCTCCCAGAAAGCACGCCTCCTGACTCTCGGCCCTGGTCGCCGCCGCCAGCCCAGCGGCCGCGGCAGCGGAGCGAACGCTGTCCTTCGTCTCCTCGCCAAGGGGGAAGGCGACCACGCTCAGGATGTCAGGCGAGACCGTTGCGAGCATGTAGCTCTGATCCTTGACGGGATCGGCGCCCCGCGCGACCAGATGACGCCCGTTTCGCTCCACGACACGCGCGTAGTGGCCTGTCCACAACGCACTCGCGCCGATCGTGCGGGCACAGTCGACCAATGCGTCGAACCTGAACGCACCGTTGCATCGTACGCAGGGGTTCGGTGTCGTCCCCGACGCGTACGCCTCCATAAACGGCCCCACGACCACCTCTCGAAAGGCCTCTCTGAGGTCAAGAGTGAGATGCGGCAATCCGAGCGAGTGACAGGTCTCGCGTGCCGCGATCACCGCAGCGGGTGAGCAACAGACCCGTTCGCCGTCTTGTGCGGCGGGATCGACCCAGAGGCGCAGGGTTACGCCAACCGCGTTGTCTCCCGCTCGCAACAATGCGACCGCGCTATCGACCCCGCCACTCATCGCGACCGCGATCCGCGTCGGATCCGGCGGCGCCGTGATCACGTGTGAGAGCGCGTTCGCGAGCGCATCTGCGGCGAGTCGCTCGCCGGGCACGGCTGCCGCCTCGAGCACCGTGAGCCCGACGAGGTCGCGCTCAAGCCCTACGACGTCCGCCTCTACAACTACTCCCGCATCGACAACCAGACGCGCATACGCGAACTGATCGCCCGCCGCAGAATCCCCAAGCACTTCGACCGGAGCCATTCCTCCAGGCTACCCGGGGGCCGCTGCCTGGCGAGGGGCGCGGGTCGGAGCCGCCCGGGCAGGGCGCCGTGAAACCGCCTAGCTACGCGAGGAACTCGAGCCGGTTCCCAAATGGATCTGCCACGTGGAAGCGCTCGCGCCCTGGGATCTCGTCACGGTCGGCCCACACCACCTCCGCCCCGCTCGCCCCAAGACGCTCGGCCAGCTGGCGCAGGGCCTCCACCGGGACGACGCGAAGCCCGGGATGGGCCTTGCGCGCAGGATGAAACGGCTCTTCGACGCCGATATGGAGCTCGTAGGCACCGAGGCGAAACCAGCAGCCGCCGCGCGCCGCGAGTGCCGGCGGCTTCTCGATCTCCTCGAGCCCGAGGAGGTTGCCGTAGAACTCCCGCGCGGCGTTCTCACACCCGCGCGGCGCGGCAACCTGCACGTGATCGATCGAGAGCACCTTCTAGCTACAGCATCGGGCGGCCGTCGTACGCCGGCCTTGGTTTCGCGCCGATCGCGACGAAGGAAAGCCCTTGGGCTCCCGCAGAAACCTGCCGCTTGGCGTCTGGCGCGACACGGAGGTAATCACCCTCGCGAAGCTCAACCTCGACCCCGTCGACGACGGCTGTCCCCGACCCGGACAGCACGACGTACACCTCCTCGTGGCCTGTTTCGACCTCATCGTGCTCAGGACCTGAGAAGTCCGCCGGCATCCGGAGCTCGTTGATCCCGAACCCCGTGGCGCCCAGCGCGAGACGCATCTTTGCGACCGCACCCCACAACACCTCGATCGCCGGATCATCGCGATGGACCTTTGTGTACGCGCTCATGGTGACCTCCTGAGTACCATCGGTGATTGGTCAGCGGCGGCGAGATTGCATGCGGAGCTCCGCGTGATCCCGAGTCCGGAAGGCGAACCTCGCTCTTCCAAGGGGGTGCCCTGCGGGGCGTCGGCAACGCCTATCCCCGACGCGGGCTCCCTTCGTGTGACTCTTGATTCACGTTGAGAGCCCGGGATCACGCGCAACTCCGCGCAGCTACAAGGGTAGCCTGATTTCACATATCGCCGAACGGTCGCTACCGGGTCGTGTCGAAGGTGATCTGCTTGACCTCCGTCACGGCGTCGGCGATCCAACCCGCCAGCTCGCGACCCGACCCTGACTTCTTCGCACCCCCGAACGGCGCCATCTGATCCCAGTAGTTGGTCGTCTCGTTGATGTGAACGGTTCCGTGGCGCAGCTCGGAGGCTGCGTACCAGGCTGCAGCAAGATCATTCGTAAACACAGCCGCGGTCAGCCCGAACTCCGTCCCGTTTGCAATCGCGAGCGCCTCATCAAGCTCGTCGAACACGATGATTGGTGCGACGGGGCCAAACGTCTCCTCTCGCGCGATCCGCATCTCGGGGGTCACGCCGGTGAGAATGGTCGGGTCGTGATACGGCCCTGATGACGAGCCGCCGAAGACCACGGCTGCCCCTCCTGCAACCGCCTCGGCGACATGATCGCGGGTGCGTTGCATCGTCCCCTCATGGCACATCGGGCCCATATCGGTCCCCTCATCGAGCGGATCGCCAACGACGAGCCGAGATGTGCGCTCAACGAGCAGTTCGACGAAGTGGTCGTGCACCGAGCGCTGCACGAGAATCCTTTCCGACGCCGTGCAAACCTGGCCCGCGAGGTAGAAACACCCGGTGACGGCAGCATCGGCGGCCGCCTCGAGGTCGGCGTCAGCCAACACGATCTGCGGGCCATTGCCGCCGAGCTCGAGCACGCGGTTCTTGAGTCCCGCGTCACGCGCGACCTTCTCCCCGGTCTCGATCGACCCGGTGAAGACCACGGAGTCAACGCCCTCGTGGCGTACCAGCGCCGAGCCGACATCGCCACGGCCGTGGACGAGGTTGACGGTGCCCGCCGGGAAGCCGGCGTCATGCAGCACCTCGACGAACAACTCAGCACAGAGCGGCGCCACCTCCGACGGCTTCCAGATCGTCGAGCAGCCATATGCGAGCCCGTAGACGATGGGGATCCCGGCGATGTCGACAGGGAAGTTCCACGGGCTGATCGCAGCGACCACTCCCACGGGCTCCTGGATGACGAGAATCTTCTTGTGGTTCCGACCCTGGGTCGACGGCAGCACCTGACCCGCGTGACGTTGCAGGTCCTCCGCCGCTCGGCGGAAGTGATCGGCGGTGTACTCGACCATCTCCTCCCGGGACTCGCGGATCGTCTTCCCGGTTTCGCGGGTGATCAAAACGGCAATCTCCTCGGCTCGCTCCAGACAGATCTCGAACGCGCGCCGACAGAGCTCGACGCGCTCGATCACTGGTGTGCGCCGCCAGCTCTCGAACGCTGCGCGGGCCGCTGCCACGGCGGCATCGATCTGTGCAGGCGACGCTGCACACACGCTTCCGAGCAACGCGCCGGTCGCGGGTTCAATCACTTCGATCTGGTCTGCCTCACCCGTCACCCAGGCACCGCCGATGAATGCCGCCCGCTGTGTCGCTACCGCTGCCACCGCTCGCCTCCCGCACTCGTGAGTTCTGACTGGAAACACTCTACGCGAGCGCGCTCGTGCTCTTCTACCCTGAGGTCGCGTACCGCCAGCGAATCTCCTGCGTCCCGTCGAGCCCTACAAGCTTCGCGAGCGCATCGGTGAGCTCGAACTGCCTGCCACTCGAAGTGAGGTCGTTGTCGATTACCTCGGTGAGCACCGTCTGATCGCCATAGCGCACGAGCAGCTTCGCGCCGCATGGAAGTACGGGATGGGTGACGCCAAGCGAGCGCGCGGTGAGTACGAGCTCGCAGCTCGTCCGCTCGGCGTCACCGGCGGGCGGTCGCGGCGCGCCGAGCGCGATGTACCAGCCGCCCGGGCCTGTCGCGGCCGCTCCCGACGCTCGTGCGCGCTCCGGGTTGCGCCGTTCAACCACGGCGACCGCCGTGAGCCCAACCAGCAGCGCGACTGCCGCGAGCGAGAACAGCCGCTTCGCGGTCGCGGCGCTCAGCCCTTGACCTCCGGGACGATCCGCAGCGAAAGCTCGTCCAGCTGCGTCTGCGTGATCTCCGACGGCGCTCCCGACATCGGGTCGAGCCCAGCCTGGTTCTTCGGAAAGGCAATGACATCGCGGAGGTTGGACTCACCCGCGAGCACCATGGTCATCCGGTCAATCCCAAGCGCGATCCCACCGTGCGGTGGAGCACCCATTGCCAGAGCGTCCAGGAGGAACCCGAACTGCGAGCGCTGCTGCTCGGTGGTGAGCGCGAGAAGGCCGAACACCTTCTCCTGAAGGTCGGGCTCATGGATCCGGAACGACCCTCCGCCGAGCTCGTTGCCGTTGACGATGATGTCGTAGGCGTGTGCCAGCGCCTCCCCGGGGTGGGTGTCGAACGAGTCCTTCCACTCTGCCGTCGGACGCGTAAACGGGTGGTGAACAGCGCTCCAGCGCCCCTCCGCCTCGTCGCGCTCGTACATCGGGAAGTCGGTGACCCAGAGAAAGGTGAACGCCGACGGGTCGATGAGGTCAAGCTCCTTCCCGAAGTGGAGGCGGAGCGCGCCGAGCACCTTCGAGGTCTGCTCCCAGCTCGCCGCCGCAAAGAGAAGCGACTCTCCGCTTGCGACACCCAATGCTTCAATCTCAGCCTCGCTCAGAAACTTCGCGATCGGCGACCGAAGCTCACCGGTCTCCGCATCGCGCATGAGGTAGGCGAGCCCCTTCGCACCGTGAACCTTCGCGAGGTCCTCGAGTACTGCCAGCTCGGCCCGCGAAAACGTGCGCGGCACTCGCAGAAAGCGCACGGTCTCGGCGGACGAAAACACGCCAAACTCCGAGCCTCGGGTGAGCTCGGTCGCGTCTTCAAGCTCGAGGGCAAACCGCATATCGGGCTTGTCGGATCCGAACCGGCGGTCGGCCTCGGCGTAGGTCATCCGCGGCCATGGCACAGCGATCTCGAGGTCAAGGCATTCGCGCCAGATCGTCGAGAACATCTGCTCCATGAGCGCGAACAGCTCCTCCTGATCAGGGAAGCTCATCTCGGCATCGAGCTGCGTGATCTCCTGAACACGATCGGCGCGGAGATCCTCATCACGGAAGCAAATTGCGATCTGGAAGTACCGATCGAACCCAGCGATCATCGTGAGCTGCTTCAAAATCTGAGGGCTCTGTGGCAGCGCGAAGAACCGCCCTGGGTGTAGCCGGCTCGGAACGACGAAGTCGCGGGCCCCCTCGGGCGTCGACTTGTAGAGGATCGGCGTCTGGATGTCGAGGAAGCCGGCCGTCTCCATCTGACGCCGGATGATTCCAACCATCTGGGCGCGAAGGCGAAGGTTGCGCTGCAGTTTCTCGCGCCGGAGGTCAAGCCAGCGGTAGCGCAACCGCAGCGTCTCATCGACGTTCTCATCGTCGAGCTGAAACGGAAGCGGCGTCGAACGGGCGACAATCTCGAGCTCGTCGACGTGAAGCTCGACCTCACCGGTCGCCATCTTCGGGTTCACCGTCTCGGGCGAGCGCGCCACAAGCTCACCTCGCGCGCGCAACACGAACTCGTTGCGGATCTCCTTCGCCAACTCGGCCGCCGCGGGTGCCCGCTCGGGGTTGATCACGAGTTGGGTAAGGCCTGTCCGGTCACGGAGATCAATGAAGATGAGCCCGCCGTGGTCGCGGCGGCGCGCCGCCCAGCCAGCAAGCGTGAGCGTCGTACCCACCCGCTCGACGCGTGGCTCTCCGCACATCAGGTCGCGCCAGGTACTCGTCGTCATCCCAGAAGCCTAGAGACGATCTCGTCATGGCCGACCAGCTCATCCGCAGTCCCTGGACGGCGTAGCGTCGCCGTCTCGTGACCAACGAGCACCGTGCACGCCGCGCCAAGCCGGCCGGCCTGTGTCAGTTGCCCTTTCACCGATCGGCCAGCAAAGTCGGTGTCTGCGGCAAGACCGGCACGTCGAAGCTCGGCGAGCCAACGCGCTACCGATGGTCGAGGAGCCCCTTCCTCCAGCGCAAGAAAGACGTCGATCCCGGCGCGAGAAACCGGCTCCTCGCCCGCTTCGTCAACCGCGATGAGGAGCCGTTCAAGCCCCGCTCCGAAACCAACTCCCGGGGTCGCAGGCCCACCGATCTCCTCGACGAGATAGTCGTAGCGACCACCGCCGGAGATGGTCGAGTTCTCGTTCGTCATCGGCCCGATGAACTCCCAGGTCGTCCGCGAGTAGTAGTCGAGTCCTCGCACCAGGGTCGGAACGATCGTGTACTGCACACCCGTCGCGTCGAGGTCGGCGCGCACGGAGGCGAAGTGCACCACGCAGGCCTCGCAGAGCGATTCGCCAATCTTGGGCGCCTCGGCAAGCGCGTCGCGCACGGCGAGTGGCTTCGCGCCGTAGTTGTCGAACACCCGCAGCGGGCTAGCAGCCACCTTGCTTCGGGTCTCCTCATCGAGACGCGCGTCGTTCGCCGCCAGCCAGGTACGAAGAGACTGAAGGTAGGCCGGACGGCACGTCCGGCAACCGATCGAGTTGAGCTCGAGGTGGTACTGCTTGACGCCGAGCGTGCCAAGCAGCGAGTCGTAGAGCTGGATGAGTTCGGCGTCCACCGACGGGTCATCGGAGCCGATCGCTTCAACGGACACCTGCCAGTGCTCGCGATAGCGTCCCTTGCCCGGAGCTCCGTAGCGGTACATCGGCGCGATCGTGAAGAGCTTCGCCGGTTGCGGCTCACGGTGCATCCCATGTTCGACGTAGGCACGACAGATGGGTGCCGTACCCTCTGGCCGGAGCGTGAGTGAGCGGTCGGAACGATCGGCGAAGGTGTACATCTCCTTCTGCACCACGTCTGAACCGGCACCCGAAGTGCGCTGAAAGAGCGCTGTGTCTTCAAAGACGGGAGTCTGGATACGTCGATATCCGTAGAGCCAGCAAAGCCGTTCGATCTCGTCCGTAACGCGCTTCCACGCGGGAGCCTCGGTGGGGACGATGTCGTGCGTACCTCGCGGCCGCTCGATCCTTCCTCCACTCATCGCGTCACCGTCTGCATGCGCCATTCACCGTAGCGAGACCGCGGGACGAGTCAGCCGCGCGGTGCGGCGCGAAGCGTGTCCAGAAACGGATTCCGCTCGAGCTCCACGCCAAGACGTGTTGCGGGGCCGTGGCCGGGATACACGACGGTCTCACCCGGATACCGCTCGATGAGCATTGCGATCGACGCGAGGAGGGTGGGCCAGTCTGCTCCACGGATATCGGTCCTCCCGACCGACCCTTCGAACAGCACGTCTCCCGAAAGCAGCGCGCCATCGATCGCGTACGCGAGATGCGCAGGAGAGTGTCCAGGAACCGATGCAACCTGAAACGAGATCCCAGCAAGGTCGAGCGTCTCATCGCCCTGAAGCAGGACATCGGGTGTCCACGGTCTGACATCGACGTCCGGCGGGGTGAACCGTGCCGGTTCTTCGAGAAGCATCCGCTCTCGCTCGGCCATGTACACCGGCGCACCAGTGGTCTCGGCAAGGTCGGCAACGCCGAGCACGTGGTCGTAGTGACCATGGGTGATGAGGATGGCGACGCACCGAGCCCCACGTTCGTCGAGCTCGCGCTGGATCTCGACGACAGGTCCGCTCGGGTCGACGACCACCGCGACCTCTGCGCTTTCGGACGAGCGGACGAGATAGCAGTTCGTCCCAAGCGGGCCAAGCGAAAGCTGATCGACGATCGGCATGTCTGCGCGCTAGCGCGAGCCGGTCTTCGCAAGCCGCTTCTGGTACGTGCGATACACGAAGGTGTCCATCACGTAGCTCAGCGGGATAAACATCGCGAGGAGAAACAGTGAGTTGAGCGCGGCTTCGACTATGGAGGTCTCCCCGCCTCCCAGCATCATCACGATCACGAAGAAGAGCGGTACGAAGATCGCGGCGCGCTTGGCGACACGGCGCCAGCTCGGCGGTTGCGGAATGCCGCGACGCGAAGCTTTCGGGGCCGGCTTCGCCCCTCGCTTGGCCTTCGGTGGCACATCGCTCTTCAGCGCCGAGGCGCTCAGCACCGTTTCGTTGCCTTCGGCATCGATCTCGACAAGGTCATAGGCGTGCCGCTTCTCCTTCGCCCGGCGGCGGCGCTGCTTTTCGTTGGCCATGCACGGATTATGCCCGTTGCCAGGCGGTAGCCCCTCGTTCAACAACCGTGTGAACGATGTCGCCCGCGAAGTGGTAAGCGAGATGGCGCCAATCCGGCGCGTCGAGAAGCACAACATCGGCGTCGAATCCGGCCTCGAGGCGACCGATCTGCTCCGCTCGACCGAGCACATGCGCGGCGTTCACCGTGCACGCCGCAAGCGCCTCCTCCGGTGTCAGCCCCACCTGTGTGCAGGCAAGACTGCAGACGACCGGAAGGCTCTCGCAGAAAGCGCTTCCGGGGTTGAAGTCGGTAGCGAGCGCCACGATCGCGCCGGCGTCGACGAGCGCACGGCCCGGTGGCTGTGGACGCCCGAGCATGAGTGCGGCAACGGGAAGCATCACGGCGGCGACGTCACTTGCGCCGAGCATGGAGACCCCCTGCGGTCCTGTGCTCTCGAGGTGATCAATCGACCGTGCGCCAAGCTCTATCGCGAGCTGCACCGCGCCCATCTCCGTCAGCTGATCGCCGTGGAGGCGAAGGGCCAGTCCGGCTGCGCGACTCGCCAGGAGAAAGCGACGTGCCTGCTCGACGTCGAACGTCCCTCGTTCGAGGAAGACGTCTGCGGCCTCGGCGATCTCTGCTGCCTCAGGCAACACCTCGGCGATCGCCCAGTCGATGTAGGCGTCGGCATCTGCGTGTTCAGGCGGGATCGCGTGGGCACCGAGCCACGTGGGAACGCCGCCGGCCTCGGCAATCGCGCGGAGCTGGGCGAGCTCGGTGTCGCGATCGAGCCCGTATCCCGATTTACCCTCGAATGTCGTCGTACCGTGCGCGCGCATCCAGCCGCGATGACGCACGACCGCGTCTCGTAGTCCGTCGTGACCTGCGATCCGCGTGGCGCGGGTTGTCGAGAGAATGCCGCCGCCTGCCGCGAGCAGCTCCTCGTACGTTGCTCCCGAGGATCGCAGCGCAAACTCGTTGGCTCGATCCCCAGCGAACGCGGGATGCGTATGGCAATCGACCAGGCCAGGGATAGCCGCCAGACCTCGACCGTCGATCTCTACGAGCTCATTTCCAGACGGAAGCTCTGGGAGCTCGCTCATGGACCCCACCGCCTCGATCTTGGCATCGACACAGAGAATGAATGCGTCCTCTACGACGACCACGTCACGAAGTGCGGCCCCACGGAGCGGAGCCCTCGCCTCCGGTGCGACCGTCGCAACCTGGGCGAGATCGCGGATGAGCAGCCGGGTCACTGGCGCTTGGCGCTCGGGAGATCAAGACCGGTCTCGGCGGCACAGGTGAGCGCCTCGTCGTACCCGGCATCTGCATGACGCATGACCCCTGTCCCCGGATCGGCCGTGAGCACCCGCTCGAGACGCCGCGCAGCGTCGTCGGTCCCATCCGCGACGACGACCATCCCTGCGTGAATGGAGTTCCCGATCCCCACCCCACCGCCGTGATGCACAGAGACCCAGGTCGCTCCACACGCCGTGTTGAGAAGGGCATTCAGGATCGGCCAATCAGCGATCGCATCGGAGCCGTCGAGCATCGCCTCGGTCTCGCGGTAGGGCGACGCGACCGAGCCCGCATCGAGGTGATCGCGCCCGATGACGATCGGAGCCGACAACGTCCCGCGTGCCACGAGCTCGTTGATGGCGAGCCCGGCACGTGCGCGATCGCCGTAACCGAGCCAGCAAATGCGGGCGGGAAGCCCCTGAAACGCAACACGCTCCGGCGCAAGGCGTAGCCAGTTTTGCAGCAGCGTGTCATCCGGAAAGAGCCCGGCGAGCTCCCGGTCGATCGCAGCGATATCCGCCGGATTGCCCGAAAGCGCGGCCCACCGGAACGGGCCAATGCCACGACAGAAGAGCGGCCGTACGTAGGCCGGCACGAACCCCGGGAACGCGAACGCATCTGCGTATCCGGCGCGCAGTGCCTCCCCCCGAAGGTTGTTGCCGTAGTCGAACACATGTGAGCCCGCGGTCTGGAACGCGACCATCGCCTTGACGTGCGCAACGATCGACTGCGAGGCGAGCTCCAGGTAGCGCTTCGGATCGTGGGCACGGAGCGCGGCCGCTTCCTCAAAGGGCACCTCAGCCGGGATGTAGCCGGTGAGAGGGTCGTGGGCGGCGGTCTGGTCGGTCACGAGGTCGAAGGCGATCCCTCGAGCAACCAGCTCGGGGAAGATGTCCGCGGCATTCCCGAGGAGCCCAACAGAGAGGGCCTGCCCGGCAGATGCTGCGCGCCTGACGCGGGCGATCGCGTCGTCAATACCCTCGGCCTGCTCATCCAGATACCGCGTCGCGAGTCGGCGATCGATCGAGCGCTGGTCGACCTCCACGCACAAGCATGCCGCTCCTGCCATCGTTGCGGCGAGCGGCTGCGCACCACCCATCCCGCCGAGCCCGGCGGTCAGCACCGTTCGTCCTGCGAGATCAGGTGAGCCGAAGTGCTTGTCTCCGGCAGCGCAGAACGTCTGGTACGTGCCCTGGAGAATCCCCTGCGTGCCGATGTAGATCCACGAACCGGCCGTCATCTGGCCGAACATCGTGAGCCCCTCTGCCTCGAGGCGCCGGAACTCGTCCCAGGAGGCCCAGGCGGGTACGAGCAACGAGTTGGCAATCAGCACCCGCGGCGCGTCGGCGTGCGTCCGGAACACCCCAACCGGCTTCCCGGACTGAACCAGAAGCGTCTCGTCGTCCTTGAGCCGCAAGAGCGTCGCAACGATCGCTCGGAGCGCATCGTGCGAGCGTGCCGCCTTCCCAGAGCCCCCGTACACGACCAATGTCTCGGGGTGCTCCGCGACCTCGGGATCAAGATTGTTGAGCAGCATTCGTAGCGGCGCCTCGGTGTGCCACGAACGCGCGTTGAGGCTCGGTCCGCGCGGTGCGCTGATCGCTCCGAGGTCGCCGCAAAGCCGCTCGACGAGCTCGACGCTCACTCGCTCACATCAGCCTTGTCGGCGGCAGCATCTCGGGCCTTGATGCGTACACGGAACTGCCAGGACGCCCACCCAGTGGCGACGACCCAAAATCCGGCAGCAACGACCAGCGCCCTCGTGACGTCACCGCCGGTCGCCCAGCTCAACACCACAACCAGGAGAGCGAAGCACCCGTACACGAGCGCGGAGTCGCGATACGGGTGCGCAGGTATCGGCTTGCTCTGGCTGTCAGCTTTGCGCCAGAGTCCCATCACGCAAGCACTCCAATCCGACCTTCAACTGCACCGAGGAAGCTCCCATCGCGGATCGCGGCGGCGACACGTTCGATGTCCGCCGAGAGCGGCCGATCCTCGAGGACACGCTCGGAGAGCGTCCGGACGAACGCCATCGCCTCGCGCACACCCTCTCCCGGAGCCAGCGGCTCGAGGAACTCGACCGCCTGCGCCCCGGCAAGCAGCTCGATCGCGAGCACGTGCTCGGCGTTCGCGAGCACCTGGAGCGCTTTGAGCCCGGCTCCGTTCCCCATCGAAACGTGATCCTCCTGACCTGCACTGGTCGGTATCGAGTCGACCGAGGCAGGATGGCACAGCGCCTTGCTCTCCGAAACCAGCGCGGCGGCGACGTACTGGGTGATCATGAAACCGGAGTTGAGGCCCTCTTCGCTCGCAACGAGGAACGGCGGCAGCCCGTCCGACAGCGAAGGGTTGACGAGCCGTTCTGTCCGCCGCTCGGAGATGTTGCCAAGCTCGGCGCAGGCCATCGCCGCGCAGTCGAGGCCCATTGCGATCGGCTGGCCGTGAAAGTTCCCGTTCGAAACGATCTGGCCCTCAGCAACGAGCACCAACGGATTGTCGGTTGCTGCGTTTACCTCAACGGCAACGGTTCGCACGACGTAATCGAGTAGATCTCGACTTGCGCCGTGTACCTGTGGCGCACACCGAAGCGAGTAGGCGTCCTGCACCTTGTCGCACCAACGGTGCGATTCGACGATTGCCGAGCCCGAGAGCAGACGCCTGAGATTGGCGGCACTTGCCTGCTGGCCAGGAAGAGGACGCGCTGCATGAATCGCCGGATGGAAGCTGGTTGGCGTCCCTCGCAGAGCCTCGAGCGACATCGCGCACGCAATGTCTGCCACCCGTGTGAGTCGTTGTGCGCGCACGACAATGAGCGACGCCATCGAGGTCATGAACTGCGTGCCGTTAATGAGAGACAGACCTTCCTTGGCCGCAAGCCGTACGGGCGTGAGGCCGGCTGCAGCAAGCGCCTGCGCGCCCGTCACGAGCCGCCCGCCGTACGTTGCCTCTCCTTCACCAATGAGGGGAAGTGCGAGGTGAGCGAGCGGCGCAAGATCACCGCTCGCTCCGACGGATCCGCGCGCGGGAACCCGAGGAATCACCCCGGCGTTCAGTGCCGCGATGAGGAGCTCGACCGTCTCGACGCGCGCGCCGGAGTACCCCTTCGCCAACGTGTTTGCCCGAAGGAGCATTGCGCCACGAATCACCTCCACCGGATACGGCTCCCCCACGCCGCACGCATGGGATCGCAGCAGCCGCACCTGAAGCTCCTCGGCTTGATCGTCGGGAATCGACTTGGAGACGAATCGTCCGAATCCGGTGTTGACCCCATAGGTGTGCTCGCCGACGCCTTCGTCAAGGAACGCGCGTGCAGCCCGCGTACGCTCGCGGCCAAGCTCGCCCAACACTGCTGCTCGCCCGTCGACCGCGACGCTCCAGACCTCGTCGATCGTCAGGGTGTCGCCGGTGAGCTCGACGGGTGTCGTCACGGTCGCGGAGTCTACGGGGAGGGCTCGAGCAGGGTCGTCATCCTTCGCCCTTCCTTGGGCACGGCGGAAGCCCCCGGCCCACGGTCGGCCCCCCTACGGGGGATCGAGGCTCCCTTCAGGAACGCTACCGGCCGAGATGTGACAGCTGTGTGCCGCCTTTGTGCCAACTGTGTGACGACGACCCTGGAGGGCGCGGCGAAATCGAGCCTTCAGGTACCGAGCGCGTGGAACTCGATCATGCGATCCGCGGCGAGCGAAGGGAGGGCAAATGCCCGCGCTGCCGCTTCAAACGCCGCTTCGGTCGGAAGCCCTGTCGGCCCAACTGGCTCGTTGACGCCATTGGCTTTCGCGGCCGCGATCACCACCGCGGCAGGAAGCAGCCCTACAAGCTCCCCCTCGAGCACGTCGGTACCTCTCTTGCGCGCCTCCGCGGCGACCCGCGCGACGACGACGTGAAGCTCCGCCTGTTCGAGATCGACCAGGTTCATGCTCACCTGCACCCGCTCGCTCGTCCCGAGCTGAAGCCCGAGGGCCTGCACGCCAGCAAGGCCACCACTGCTCTCGCGAACGGCGGCAGCGATATCCCGGGCGACGGCAAGGTCGGCCGTGCCAAGCACGACGTTGAAGGCGGCGAGCGGTGCGCGCGCTCCCACGAGCACCGCGCCAGCCGAGGGAGAGAGCTGGCCCGGGCCGAAGTCGGGTCGCAGCTCGCCCTCAACGATCCGTCGGTGCAGCTCAGCGAAGCCTCCGCGACGGTAGAACGCCGGACGGCGGCCGCCCCCCACCTCGCCGTAGAGAAACACGGGTAGTCCGACCTCAGCTCCAATGCGCCGCGCAAGCTCGAGCGCCGCGGCACGCGCGGCCTCCCCATCGGCTGGCGTCAGCGCGACGAGTGGTACGACGTCGGCCGCCCCAACCCGTGGATGAATCCCGTGATGCCGCCCGAGGTCGATGCGCTCCGAAGCGACGCGGATGCCCGCGAGGAGCCCGTCAACAAGGCCGACGTGATCACCGAGAAGGGTGTGCACGGAACGGTGGTGATCGGCGTCTGAATGTGTGTCAACCACGCGGGCGCCGCGGCTCGCGTACCCGGCTGCGATCGCCCGAATGACGTTCTCATCACGGCCCTCGGAAATGTTCGGCACTGACTCAAGCGATGCCACAGCCGTACTGTACGACCATGCGTGAGCCGAATGCCCCGGTCTACTACGACCGACGCGCCGAGGAGTACGACGACTGGTATCGCGGCGTGGGTCTCTTCGCCGAGCGCGACCGCCCCGGCTTCGACGACGAACTGGCGCTGGTCATCGACACCCTCACCTCACTTGAGCCCCGGCGCACGCTCGACATCGCCTGCGGCACGGGATTCCTCACCCGCCACCTGCCGGGTGAGATCACGGGCCTCGACCAATCCGCACGGATGCTCGCCGTCGCAGCAAGGCAGGCCCCCAATGCAACCTTCATCCAGGGGGACGGACTCGAGCTCCCCTTCGCCGATAACAGCTTCGAGCGCGTCGTCAGCGGCCACTTCTACGGGCACCTCGGCGAAGGCCAACGTGATCGCTTTCTCGCTGAGACGAGGCGCATCGCCTCCGAGCTCGTCATCGTTGACGCCTCGAGTGCGCGCTCACCTGTCTCGGAGGAGTGGGCTTCGCGCGTCCTGAACGATGGCACCGAATGGACGGTCTACAAGCGGTACTTCACCCCTGACCAGCTTCTGGCTGAGATCGGTGGGGTCGCCGAGACGCTGTTGGCTGGCGCGTGGTTTCTTGTCGCCCGTGCTACTGACTCAACGCAGACCTGATCCAACCGCGACGGCGCGACGCGCTGTTGAGCGGTTCGCACACGACGTCGCATAGGATCGGCGCGTGTCAGTAGGACAGGTGCTCGACGAGGCGTGGACGATCTACACGAAGTTCTTCGTGAGATTCTTTCTCGTCGCGCTCATCGTGCTCGGGATGATCAATGTTGGTCTCGGGCTGCTCGGTGAGCAACTCGGCACTGGTTCGGAGAGCGACAAGGCACTCATCGCGCTGGTGGGTCTCGTGGCGACGGTCGTCGGCTCCCTCTGGCTCGAAGGAGCATTCGTCCGCGGAGTCGAGACGGCTCGCTCCGGGGTGTTCACCACACCGATTGCTGAGCTTTTTCGTGGAGCACGCCCCTTTATCGGACGACTCTTTCTCTCGGGTCTGCTCGCGGGCCTTGGGATCATTCTCGGCCTGGTTTTCGTGATCGTGCCTGGGCTCATCCTGATGACCTGGTGGTCGCTGATCGCTCCCGTGATCGTCGTCGAGAATCGGTCGACCCTGGATGCGTTCGGTCGGTCGCGCGAGCTCGTCCGCGGTCACGGCTGGACGGTCTTCGCCGTGCTGATCATCTCCAGCTTGCTCTCGGCGTTCGCCTCACTGTTCGTCCAGGCGGCGTTCTCCCGGCTTCCACCGTTCGGGGAGATCGTCATCGGAAGAACCCTCGCCCAGGCGATCGTGACCCCCTTCGGAGCCATCGCGATCACGGTCGCCTACTTCCGCTTGCGCGAGCTCCGCGACGGGGACCAGACGGAAGCGATAGCGGTCGCATGACCGACGATCGCGACGAGCTCGATGCAGCAGAAGGGGTCGTTGGCCCTGTCTCGGAAGAGGCGCTCCTCAGCACAACCCTGACGCCCACCGAGGCGGTCAAGGCGATGCGGATCACCGTTCCCGTTCGAGGGAACCGCAAGCTCCGCAAGGTGCTCGAGCGCGCCAATGCCGACACGCAGCTCAAGGCGTGGTGGCATGTCGCCAACGTCAACGCGGTCGTCCGCATGGTGATCAACGATCACTCCTGGGTGCACATACAGATCGTCTCGAACATCGGCCTCAAGCTCCTGCGACAACTCACGAAGCACGGAATCGAGCCGTCGGTGGTGCGCGACTACGGAATGACCGAGGAGGACGCCGAGGTGGTTGTCGTTCTCGCCGCGCTCACCCACTGCATCGGGATGTCCGTTCATCGCCGCGGGCACGAGGATTGGAGCCTCTTTCTCGCTGCGCCCAAGCTTCACGAGCTCCTTGACGGTCTCTACGACGAGCCCGACCGCACCGTGATCGTCTCCGAGGTGCTGCAAGCCATAACGAGCCATCGCGCCGACGGCGAACCGCTCTCGCTCGAGGCGGGCATCTTGCGCGTCGGAGATGCACTCGACATGGCGAAGGGGCGCTCACGCATTCCGTTCGAGCAGGGAAGCGTCTCGATGCACTCTCTCTCGGCTGCCGCGGTCGATGAAGTGCGCATCGGCGATGGCG
>JANNQQ010000071.1:0-5245 GCA_031400835.1 Actinomycetes bacterium
GGATCATGGCGCACATCGACGCGGGGAAGACCACCACGACGGAGCGCATCCTCTACTACACCGGGCGCACCCACAAGCTCGGTGAGGTCCACGAGGGCGCCGCGACGATGGATTGGATGGCGCAGGAGCAGGAGCGCGGCATCACCATCACGTCGGCGGCCACGACCGCCGAGTGGCGTGATTATCGGATCAACATTATTGATACTCCCGGGCACGTGGACTTTACCGTCGAGGTCGAGCGGTCTCTCCGTGTACTCGATGGCGCGATCGCCGTTTTCGACTCGGTCGCCGGCGTCCAGCCGCAGTCCGAAACCGTGTGGCGACAGGCCGACCGCTACGGCGTTCCGCGCATCGCGTTCATCAACAAGATGGATAGGACCGGCGCAAACTTCGTGAACGCTGTCCAGTCGATGCGCGACCGGCTCGGCGCGAACGCGATTCCCGTGCAGATTCCTGTCGGTGAGGAAGACCAGCATGTTGGGGTCGTCGATCTTGTCGAGATGCGCGCGATCATCTACTCCGACGACCTGGGCGAGCAGTTCGATGTCGGCGACATTCCTGCCGAGCTCATGGACGCCGCTCAGGTGGCGCACCATGCGCTGATCGACGGGATCGCAGAATACGACGATGAGTTGATGGAGACCTACCTCGACAACGAGGCCGGAGTGACTCCTGCGATGATTCGCCGCGCGTTGCGCGCGGGAACGCTTGCGGACGCACTGACGCCTGTTCTCCTAGGCTCGGCGTTCAAGAACAAAGGAGTCCAACCGCTCCTCGACGCGGTCATCGACTACCTGCCAAGTCCGCTCGATGTTCCGGCGGTCCAGGGCATTCACCCGAAGACGGAAGAGGAGATCACACGGCCCGCGTCCGAGGACGCGCCGTTCGCCGCACTCGTCTTCAAGGTCATGTCCGATCCTTTCGTCGGCAAGCTCACCTACTTCCGTGTCTATTCCGGGAGGGTCAAGGCTGGCGATCGCGTCCTCAACACCACAAACGGCAAGACCGAGCGAATTGGTCGCATCCTTCAGATGCACGCGAACCACCGGGAGGAGCGCGAGGATCTCGTGGCGGGTGAGATCGCGGCCTCGGTTGGGATCAAGCACTCGACGACGGGCGATACGCTCGCCGCCGAGAACGCGCCGATCGTGCTCGAGTCGATGACCTTCCCCGACCCCGTGATCTCGGTTGCTATCGAGCCGAAGACCAAGGGCGATCAGGACAAGCTCTCGCAGGGCCTTCAGCGACTCGCGGAGGAGGACCCAACCTTCAGGGTCTCATCCGACGAGGAGACCGCTCAGACGCTCATCGCCGGGATGGGCGAGTTGCATCTTGAGATCATCGTCGATCGCCTGATGCGCGAGTTCAAGGTCGACGCGAACGTCGGTCGCCCGCAGGTCGCGTATCGGGAGACGGCCGGTCAGCAGGTAGACAGTGTCCGCGGCAAGTTCATTCGGCAGACGGGTGGCTCGGGTCAGTACGGCGACGTCGTCATCAACCTCATTCCGCAGGCGCCGGGCGCGGGATACGAGTTCGTCGACAAGATCGTCGGTGGCAAGATCCCGAAGGAGTACATCAAGCCTGTCGACGAGGGGATTCAGGAAGCGCTGGGCGCCGGCGTGCTTGCTGGATACCCGGTCGTCGATATCAAGGTTGAACTCATCGAGGGTTCGTACCACGACGTCGACTCGAGCGAGCGCGCCTTCAAGATTGCCGGCTCCATGGCGGTCAAAGAGGCCCTCAGGCGCTCCAAGCCCAAGCTCCTTGAGCCGACCATGGCGGTCGAGGTTGTCACTCCCGAGGACTATCTCGGCGACGTAATGGGTAACCTCAACGGTCGGCGCGGTCGCGTCGAGCACCTCGAACCGCTAGCGAACGCGCAGTCCATCAAGGCGAGCGTGCCGCTTTCGGAAATGTTCGGATACGCAACCGACCTCAGATCAATGTCACAGGGACGCGCAACCTTCACCATGCAATTCGATCGGTACGAAGACGTGCCAGCATCAATCGCCACGGCGATTGTTGCTAGCCAAACCGGGTAATTCGGAGGAAGAGAATAATGGCCAAGCAGAAGTTCGAGCGGTCGAAGCCGCATGTCAACATCGGCACGATCGGGCATATCGACCACGGTAAGACGACACTGACCGCAGCGATCACCAAGGTGCTCGCGGAGTCAGGGACAGGCACAGCCGCGCGCGACTTCGCGTCGATCGACTCGGCACCGGAGGAGCGCCAGCGCGGAATCACGATCAATACGTCGCACGTCGAGTACGAGACGGTCAACCGTCACTACGCGCACGTCGACTGCCCGGGGCACGCCGACTACATCAAGAACATGATCACAGGTGCCGCCCAGATGGACGGCGCGATCCTCGTCGTCTCCGCGGCTGACGGCCCGATGCCGCAGACGCGCGAGCACATCATCCTGGCGCGCCAGGTCGAGGTGCCGGCGATGGTCGTCGCGCTCAACAAGGCGGACATGGTCGACGACGAGGAGCTGCTCGAGCTCGTCGAGATGGAAGTCCGCGAGCTGCTCTCGAAGTACGACTTCCCTGGTGACGATATTCCGATCATCCGCGTCTCCGCGCTCAAGGCGCTCGAGGGCGATGCAGAGTGGACGAGCAAGATCGTCGAGCTCATGGAAGCGGTCGACGTTCACATTCCCGAGCCGGTCCGCGATATCGACAAGCCGTTCCTCATGCCGATCGAGGACGTGTTCACGATCACGGGTCGCGGCACGGTCGTAACCGGTCGTATCGAGCAGGGCAAGATCGAGGTCGGGCAGGAGGTCGAGATCGTCGGCATCCATGAGAAGACCGAGAAGACCACGGTCACCGGGCTTGAGATGTTCCAGAAGCTCCTCGACTTCGCGCAAGCCGGCGACAACGCAGGTGCGTTGCTCCGCGGCATCAAGCGCGAGGAGATCGAGCGGGGTCAGGTGCTCGCGAAGCCGGGCTCGATCACGCCGCACACACACTTCAACGCCGAGGTCTATGTCCTCTCCAAGGACGAGGGCGGCCGTCACACGCCGTTCTTCAATGGCTATCGGCCGCAGTTCTACTTCCGTACGACGGACGTGACCGGCGCGACCAAGCTGTCCGAAGGACAGGAAATGGTCATGCCCGGCGACAACACGACCATGGAGATCGAGCTGATTCAGCCCATCGCCATGGATCCGGGTCTTCGCTTCGCTATTCGCGAGGGCGGCCGCACGGTAGGCGCCGGCGTCGTGACGGAGATCATCAAATAGCGGACAGGGTGTGGGCGAGGCTCCGTCTCGCCCACACCCACCCGCTGACTCAAGGACGATCGATGGCGCAACAAAAAATCCGTATCCGGCTCAAGGGCTATGACCACCAACAGGTGGATCGCTCGGCGTCCCAGATCGTGGAGACGGCGCAGCGCACGGGTGCAACGATCACCGGTCCCGTGCCGCTGCCGACCGAGCGCAACGTGTACTGCGTGATCCGGAGTCCTTTCAAGGACAAGGACTCGCGGGAGCACTTCGAGGTGCGCACGCACAAGCGATTGATCGATATCCACAGCCCTACGCCAAAGACGGTCGATTCGCTGATGCGTCTTGACCTTCCCGCCGGCGTCGACATCGAGATCAAGCTCTAGGTGTCGGCGATGAAAGGGATCCTTGGACGCAAGCTGGGAATGACCCAGATTTTTGACCCCGAGACGGGCAACGTCGACGCGGTCACTGTCATCGAGGCAGGCCCCTGCCCGGTCACGCAGGTCAAGACCGCTTCGGCGGATGGCTATGACGCCGTGCAGCTGGCGTTCGATGCCATCGCTGAGCGCAAGATCACTCAGGGAGAGCTCGGACACCTCAAGAAGGCGGGCGTCGGTGCACATCGGCACCTCGTCGAGTTCCGCGGCGCATCCGGGCTCGCGCTCGGCGAAGCCGTCACGGTCGAGGCGTTTGCACCCGGCGACAAGATCAAGGTCTCGGGCATCTCGATCGGCAAGGGATTTCAGGGCACGATCAAGCGGCACAACTTCAAGCGCGGCCCCGTCAGCCACGGCTCACATAACGTCCGTAAGCCCGGGTCGATCGGTGCCTCGGCAACGCCTTCGCGCGTGTTCAAGGGCCGGAAGATGCCAGGCCGGATGGGTGGCGGACGCATCACGCAGCTCGGGCTCGTCGTCCACACGGTCGATGTCGAGCGGAATCTGCTGCTCGTGAAGGGCGCTGTGCCTGGACCGAAGCGTGGACTTCTCGAGGTACGGGGGGTAGAGCGCTGATGGCGATCACCGCTCAGGTACTCGGGTCGAGCGCGAAGGACGTCACGCTCGACGCTGTCATCTTCGGAGCCGAGGTCAAGGAGCATCTGCTCCACGAGACCGTGCGCGCGGAGATGAATGCGCATCGGGCCGGGACACGTGGCGCCAAGACGCGCGGCATGGTTTCTGGCGGTGGTGCAAAGCCTTGGCGCCAGAAGGGAACCGGGCGAGCCCGTCAGGGCACGACCCGTGCGCCGCAGTTCACGGGCGGTGGTGTCGTTTTCGCACCCGGTATGCGGAGCTTCGACGTCAAGGTCAACCGAAAGGCCCGTCGTCAGGCCCTACGTGGCGCGCTCTCCCACCATGCGGCCAACGGAACAATTGCCGTCCTCGACGGGACGACCTTCGAGTCTCCTTCGACGAAGCAGGCGAAGGCTCTGCTCGAAGGTTGGGGGAAGACCACTCCGTTGCTCATTGTCGCGCAGGAGGACGAGGTCAACGTCATCAAGTCCTTCCGCAATCTCGAACGCGTCCTTGTGACCATTCCTGCGGAGCTTGAGGTCACCTCGATCGTCTGGGCCCGCGGAGTCGTCGTCACGCAGGCCGCGCTTCCGCTCGTCGAGGGCCGCGCCGGTGCATCGAAGGAGGAAGCATGAGCCTCGACGTGACGCAGATCCTCATCGCGCCGGTTGTGTCCGAGAAGAGCTACTCGGGCATTGCTGATCGCACCTACACGTTTCGTGTCCACTCGGGCGCGCACAAGACCCAGATCAAGCAGGCTGTCGAGCAGATGTTCGAGGTCAAGGTGGAGCGCGTGAACATCGTGAAAGTCCAGGCAAAGCCGAAGCGGCGCGGTCTCATCAAGGGCACCCGTCCAGGCTGGAAGAAGGCGATCGTGAAGCTCCATGAGGGCAACACGATCCAGATCTTCGAAGGGGCGCAGGTCTAGTGGCAGTCAAGAAAAACAAGCCTACGAGCGCCGGCCGGCGCGGGATGGCGACCTCGTCGTTCGAAT
>JANNQQ010000072.1:0-5746 GCA_031400835.1 Actinomycetes bacterium
GGATGTCGGTACCCGGGGTAAGGCCCGGGCTATCGGCGACCAGCGCGGGCGTGTCAAGTTCGTCCTCGATGCGCGTACCGGCGTGATCCTGGGTGTCGGAATTCTCGCCCGTGATGGGGCTGACCTTCTCCCCGGTCCGCAGGTCGCGATGAACGCACCCGGTGGAACCCTCGCGCCGCTGCTCGCCACGATCCACACCCATCCGACCATCAGCGAAGCCGTCAAGGTCGCTGCGCGCGGCGACTAAGCCCTTCCACCGCCTCCGTTTGATCTTCGGGTTGCGGCTTCATCCGCCGACGCTTGGGTCCGCACCGGTCCGATTGACACTTCGGGGATGGCCAACCGCTGGAGTTCAACGTTGCGACCACCCGCAGCCAACGTCTCCCGTCGCCTCATGCGGTGGAATCGCGACTCGGTTAGGGTGACGCCCAATGAGTGACCGGTTCAATGTCAGTGGCGAGGCGTTCGTCGACCTCGCCGCCGAAGCACGAGCAGCGTTCGCTCGCCAGTAGTCGGCAAGTTCCCCGAAGGAATCGAAGAGGAGTGACCTGAGCCGTGAGCGCAGACGACAAGATCCAGCGATCGACTTTGCCGATCCCCGATCAGCCGCATGTGGGTTTGACGACGTACGACGCGAAGGATCCGGACACGAAGTACCCACCGATCAAGGAGCTGCGGCCGCCCGCGGGCGCGCCGAACGTCCTCGTCGTGCTGATCGACGATGTGGGGTTCGGCGCGTCAAGCGCCTTCGGCGGGCCGTGTGCCACGCCGAATTTCGAGAAGCTCGCGGCAAAGGGCCTCAAGTACAACCGATTCCACACCACGGCGCTCTGCTCGCCGACGCGTCAGGCGCTGCTGACCGGTCGCAATCACCATTCGGCCGGCATGGGCTCGATCACGGAGTTTGCGACATCAGCCCCTGGACAGTGCTCGTTCATGTCGAACACGATCTCGCCGATCGCGCGGACGCTGAAGCTCAACGGCTACTCGACCTCACAGTTCGGCAAGTGTCACGAGGTCCCGGTCTGGCAGAACAGCCCGATGGGCCCGTTCGATTCGTGGCCCACCGGCGGTGGTGGCTTCGAGTACTTCTACGGCTTCCTCGCCGGCGAGACCAGCCAGTACTACCCGGCGCTCTACGAAGGCACCACTCCCGTCGAGCCAGAGAAGACACCCGAAGAGGGCTACCACTTGACCGACGACATCACGACCAAGGCGATCAAGTGGATCCGCCAGCAGAAGTCGCTGATGCCCGACAAGCCGTTCTTCACCTACTTTGCGCCGGGCGCGACGCACGCGCCGCACCACGTGCCGAAGGCGTGGGCGGACAAGTACAAGGGGGCGTTTGACCACGGCTGGGACAAGCTGCGCGAGGAGACATTCGCTCGGCAAAAGGAGCTCGGCGTCATCCCGGAGGACTGTGCTCTCACCGAGCGTCACCCGGAGATCCCGGCGTGGGACACCATCTCGTCCGAGATGAAGCCGGTGCTCGCCCGGCAGATGGAGGTCTACGCTGGCTTCCTCGAGCACACCGACCACTACGTCGGGCGGCTCATCGACGCACTTGAGGAGCTGGAGATCCTCGACGACACGCTGATCTATGTGATCATCGGCGACAACGGTGCGTCCGCGGAAGGGTCGCTCCAAGGCACCTTCAACGAGATGGTCACGATCCAGGGCTTCGGACATCTGGAGACGCCTGAGTTCATGATCGATCGACTCGACAAGTTCGGTGGGGTCGAGTCCTACAACCACTACGCGGTCGGCTGGGCGCACGCCATGAACGCGCCGTACCAGTGGACGAAGCAGGTGGCGTCACACTTCGGCGGCACGCGCAACGGCACGATCGTGCACTGGCCAACGGGCATCAAGGAAAAGGGGGAGATCCGCAGCCAGTTCCACCACGTGATCGACGTTGCCCCAACCATCCTTGAGGTTGCGGGCCTGCCCGAGCCGGTCTTCGTCAACGGTGTGCAGCAGCGCCCGATCGAGGGTGTCAGCATGGCTTACTCCTTCAACGACGCCGACGCTGCCGAGCGGCATGAGACGCAGTATTTCGAGATGTTCGGCAACCGCGGCATCTTCCACAAGGGTTGGACGGCGGTCACCAAGCACCGGACGCCGTGGGCCACCGGGGTCGAGGCCCTGCAGAGCCTCGACGACGACGTCTGGGAGCTGTACGACACCACCACCGACTGGACACAGGCGCACGACCTGGCCAAGGTGCACCCGGAAAGACTGCGCACGCTGCAGCGCTTATGGTTGATCGAGGCGGTCAAGTACAACGTGTTGCCTATCGACGACCGCTTCGTCGAGCGGGCGAACTCAGAGATCGCCGGTCGGCCCGAGTTGATCAAGGGAACCCGGCAGATGCTGTTCAGCGGCATGGGACGGCTCAGCGAAAGCTCGATCATCAACTACAAGAACAAGTCGCACGCCGTGACGGCCGAGGTGGTCGTACCGGAGTCCGGGGCGGACGGCGTGATCATCGCCGTGGGAGGCCTGATCGGTGGCTGGAGCCTCTACGCCAAGGGCGGTAAGCCGAAGTACTGTTACAACTTCTTCGGCCTCGAGCAGTACGTGATCGAGGGTGCTGCGGCGATCCCTCCCGGGATGCACCAGGTGCGGATGGAGTTCACATACGACGGCGGTGGCATCGCCAAGGGCGGCGACGTCGCTCTGTTTGTCGATGGCGACCAGGTCGGTGCGGGTCGTGTCGAGCAGACCGAGCCGTTCATCTTCTCCGCGGACGAGACCTGCGACGTCGGCTTCGAGGCTGGCTCGGCGGTCACAGACGACTATACGGACGGCCGGACCAGGTTCAGCGGCGAGGTGAACTGGGTCGAGATCGACATCGGCGAGAGCGCCGATGATCTCGACCACCTCATCTCGCCCGAGGAGCGCTTCCGTGTAGCCATGGGAACCCAATAGAGACTCTCAGAGACGCGCCACCCGATGTTTTGGCCACGAATCCGATTTCTTGACGGCCGCGCCTGTCACGACCGATGAGGAGGTGGCGTCGTACGCGGCGCCACCGGCTTTTCACCTGCTGGCGAAGCCGACCGGGGCCGTCTGCAACCTCGATTGCTCCTACTGCTTCTTCCTTTCGAAGGAGATGCTGTACCCGGGGTCTCGGTTCCGGATGGCAGACGATCTGCTGGAGGAATACCTCCGTCAGTTGATCGAGGCGCACGCGACGGCTCCCGAGGTGGCGGTCGCCTGGCAGGGAGGCGAGCCGACGTTGATGGGTGTCGAGTTCTTCCGCCGCTCGGTCGAACTTGCTGAGCGGTACCTGAAGCCGGGGCAGCGGGCGGCCTACACGATCCAGACGAACGGCACGTTGCTCGACGAGGAATGGGCGCAGTTCTTCAAGGAGACGGACTTCCTGGTCGGGATCTCGATCGACGGGCCGCGCGACCTGCACGACGCCTACCGGGTGAACAAGGGCGGCAGCGGATCGTTTGACCAGGTGATGCGCGGGCTCGCGCATCTGAGGGTCGCGGGAGTCGACTGGAATGCGCTGACGACCGTCCACGCGGCCAACGGCGAGCGAGGACGCGAGGTGTACCGCTTCCTGCGGGACGGGTGCGGTGCCCGCTTCGTCCAGTTCATCCCGATCATCGAACGCGTAGCCGAGGCGACCGAGGACGGCACGGTGCCGTGGTCCTCGTGGCGCGACCGCCCGCTCTACGTGCAGGACGGCGATTCGGTCACGAACCGCTCGATCGACGGCGAGCAGTACGGGCGCTTCCTGATCGACGTGTTCGAGGAATGGGTGCGCCACGACGTCGGCGAGGTCTACGTCCAGATGTTCGACGTCACGCTCGCGAACTGGGTCGGCGAGCCGCCCAGCCTCTGCGTCCATTCGGAGACCTGCGGGCTCGCACTTGCCCTGGAGCACACCGGCGATCTCTACTCGTGCGACCACTTCGTCGAGCCCGCCTACAAGCTCGGCAACATCAAAGAGCACCGGATGCTCGACCTCGTCGCCTCGCAGCAACAGCGCGACTTCGGCCTTGCCAAGCGCGACGCGCTCCCTCGCTACTGCCTCGACTGCGACGTGCGTTTCGCCTGCCACGGCGGCTGCCCCAAGGATCGCTTCATCAACACCCCTGACGGTGAGCCGGGCCTCAACTACCTGTGCCCTGGCTTCAAGCTCTTCTTCCACCACGTCGAACAGCCGATGCGCACGATGGCGGAGCTGCTCGGGGTGAACCGAGCGCCAGCCGAAATCATGCGACTCTATGCCACGGCCGACGCCAAACGCGGCCGCAACGGCCCCTGCACGTGCAACAGCGGCAAGAAATGGAAACACTGCCACGGCCTGGACTCATAAGCTCTTAGACGGGGCACCGACGATCGCCGTGAACCCGCGACGACCAAGCAGCGCGTTGTGGGCGTCATCCGGACGTGCAGGAATGACCGACCACTCATTTAGATGCGAGTCGCGAGAATCTCGATCGCAGCTCTGACCCCGCTGCGTAATGCGCCTTCCATCAGCGCGTGCACGTCCCCCGCCGTGTGCTCACCGCACACGTGAAATGGCCCTGCCGGCGCCCATGCCGAGGTGGGTGGGACAGAGGTGGAATATGCTGCCGCGACCCAGGGATCGTCCACCCAGGTGGAGAGGCGAGCACCCGCGACGTCGAGCGCTAGCTCGGGTCGTAGTCGCGCGAGCGAGGCGAGCCAGGTCTGCGGCCCATCGTCGAGACGGAGCCGGGCGAGCGCAGGTGCGGAGCCGGCGAATGCGTGAACGACCGGCTGCACTCCGCCATCAGCAGTCGCCGTCCATGTCCAGTAGCGCTCCTCAACCGCAAGCACCGCAGTTGGTGGTGGGGTCTGGGTGAGTGGAACGAAGAGCTTCGCCGCCGGCCCGTAGATCACCGATGCGTAGGCAGCAGCCAGCTCAGGCGGCAGCGCCGGGGCGAAATCGACGCGACCCATGACCGATGCCGGAAGCGCGAGCACAACCCGGTCGACCTCTTCGTCCAGCCCGCGCGCACTGATTCGAGCTCCCTCGGGGCTCCAGTCGATCCGCTCCACAGGACTTTCGAGGTGGATCGCGTCGCCGAGCCGTTCTGCAAGTGCAAGCGCGATCTGCTGGTTCCCGCCGGCGACGCTCGGGCACGCATCACGCGAATGGGCCGCCAGGCTGCCGAGCGCGCCTGCGTCGATCTGATCGGAGGTCGCCACACACGAGATCTCAAGCCGCGCTTCGATCGCCTCGCGGGCACCAGCGTGGAGATCAAGGCCGTCGAGGAATGTCCGCGCACTCGTGCTTGGTTCGGCAGGGGGCCGGCTGGAGAGCGCAGCCCCAATCGCCTCCGTCGCAGCGTGAAGCTGGGCTGCGTCGACACCGATCCCGCCACGCGGCTCGCGCTCGCCGTAGAACATTCCCTTGTCCCAGAAGCTGAGCCCAAGCCGCTCGACGATGCCGCCGAGCGTGTCGGCGCCGGGAAGGATGAACTCTGCGCCCATCTCGACAAGCGACCCGTTCTCGAGTCGCTCCGACCACACACGCCCGCCGACGCGGTCGCGCGCTTCAAACACGACCACATCAACGCCAGCGCGCGCAAGCTCCTCGGCTGCTGCGAGCCCGGCGAACCCCGCACCCACTACGCCAACGCGCATCAGGAACCCCACCGTTCCGATATCGCCCGCGCCTCGGCGGTCCAGGCTTCTTCGTGATGCCGCCGGTAGGCCTCCCATGTTGTCAACGTTCGCGTGTCGGTGACCCGATCGACAT
>JANNQQ010000073.1:0-3428 GCA_031400835.1 Actinomycetes bacterium
GGCGCGATTCTCGCTATATCGACAGCGACGCTCGCGGTGTTTCTCAATGGCATTCTCCTCCCTCGACTCTGGCCATCGACACGCGATCACTACACCGAGCGCTTCGTGGGCGACCGTGGCGATAGCCTCGTCGACCTCGCCCGGTACATCGTGAACAACCCCCTGACGATGCTCGAGGAGGTCTTCAGCCAGGCGAACCTCGGCATCCTCGCCCTGCTGGTGTTGACGACGGGGGGGCTGTGTCTGCTCGCGCCACGTTGGCTGATCGTGGCAGTTCCGTCAGTTGGTCTCAACCTGCTCTCGGTCTATGAGGGGCAGCATCGGCTCACGTACCAGTATTGGCTGGTGCCGGTCACCGCAGTTGCGATAGCGGGGGCCGTCGGCGCCCAACGCGTTGGTCTTGTGCCTGCCGTCATGCGCAGAAGCGTTGTCGTGGCGGTCGGGATCGGACTCGCTGCGGGTTCCGTATGGACGCTCGCTGCGACGTCCCAGGACATTCGCGACGTCTGGCCCCTGCGAAGGGACCGGCTGGCAATTGTTGCCGCGATCCCTCCCCAGGCATCGGTCTCGGCACCTCTGCACTACCTCTCGAAGCTCGCCGAGCGTCACGATCTGTACACCTTCCCTGTGCCGTTCGTGGAATCCGTCCCTGAATCCGAATGGTCTCCCACCCAGATTGCCGCAGCGCGCGAGACTCTCGAGTACGTCGTCTTCGATCCGACGCTGACCCGAAGTCCGGAGGTCGTGGAGGACATTGTCCGGCTGGGTTTCGTTCCTATCCTCCGTCGTGGAACCACAGTTCTGTATCGATCGCCGGTTGGCCGATGACGATTCCGCTTGCGATTCTCGGGCTCGGTGGTGTCGGCGGCACAATCGCAGCGCGAACAGGTGCACTGTGCATCGGCACTCCGCGAGTGGTCGATGCGATCAGTTCGAGCGGGCTCACGCTCGTCCACAACCAGGAGACGGTAGTCGTTCACCCGGAGGCGACCGGGCGGCTCGAGACCCCGGTGGCGCTTCTCGTGATCGCCGTGAAGGCACCCGATCTCGACGACGCTCTGGACCGCATCGAACCAGCCGTCCTGCAGGACGCGGTTGTGCTTCCGCTGCTCAACGGGCTCGAGCATCTCGACGAGATCCGCGCCCGCCTCGGTGCGACCGTTGCGGCAGGGAGCATCGGCCGGTTCGAGGCGTTCTCCCGAGCGCCGGGTCACATCGTGCAGATGTCCTCTGGCGCACTGATCCGCGCCGCGTGTGGCGAGATTGCGCCCGACGTACTCGTTCAGAAGTTGGAGGTGTTGCGCCACTCAGGAATCGAGGTTTCGGTCTCTGGCAACGAGCGCGAGGTCCTGTGGGAGAAGGCCGCTCGGCTGGCTGTGCTGGCTGCATCGACCTCGGCGTCGGGTGAGCCGATTGGCGTTCTTCGCGACTCTCCCAGCTGGCGGCAACGGATGCGAGCGGCGCTCGAGGAAGCCTGCGCGGTCGCCGCCGCAGATGGCGTGCGGCTGGTTCCGACCGAGCAGTGGGCGATCATCGAGGCGATGCCTGCAACCCTGACCACGTCGACCGCCCGCGATGTCGCCGCCGGGAGGCCATCCGAGCTCGACGCGATCACCGGATCGGTTATCCGTGCAGGCGGCCGCCTTGGAGTCGCAACGCTCGAGCTCAGGCGACTCATGGAGGATGCATGCCGACCGCGGTAGCCCTCATCGGAGCTCGTGCCGGGTCGGAGCGGGTTCCCGGTAAGAATGTCCGCCCGCTCGCCGGACACCCGCTGCTCGCATATGCGATCGAGACCGCGAGGCAGAGTGGTGTCTTCCAACGGATTGTCGTATCGACCGACAGCGAGGAAATCGCCGAGGTCGCGCGGTGGTATGGCGCCGACGTTCCCTTCCTCCGGCCGCCCGAGTTTGCGACCTCGACCTCACCCGACATCGAGTGGATCGCGTGGACGCTCCCGCAGCTCGGCGAGACCTACGACCTCTTTGCGATCGTGCGAGCGACGAATCCATTTCGGGGCCCAGATGTCATTCGCCGGGGCCTCGACCAGCTGATTGCGACACCTGAGGCGGACTCCGTTCGCGCTGTCCAGCGTGTGAAGGAGCATCCGGGAAAGATGTGGAGCCTCGCGGATGATGGCCGAACGATGGCGCCGCTTCTCGATCAGACCGCGCTCGGGATCGCGTGGCATGCAGGGCAATACCAGGCGCTCCCCGCCGTGTACGTGCAGAACAGTGCGCTCGAAATCGCGTGGACGCGGGTTGTCGGAGAGACGGGCACGCGGGAAGGTCGTGTCCTCGCGCCGTTCCTCACCCAGGGCTTCGAGGGGCTCAACATCGACGACGAGGATGACTTCGCGCGTGCAGAAGATCTGGTGCAAACGGGGGTAGCTCGGCTCCCGGTCGTTGAGCGCCGCCCTTTGTCTGATTAGTCGAGTTGCGCGTAAACGCGCTCGACCAGCTCAAGTGAGCGGTGCATCTGAAGCGTGTCGGCGCGACGGGCGAACCAGGCCTCGGTAGAGGCCCGGAGCCGGTCGCCTTCTCGCACGACCTGGACAATGGCGGCACCAAGAGCAGCCGGAGTCGGTGCCTCTGCGACGATGCCGTTGACGCCTGGCTCGATCAGTTCGACCGCCGCGTTCTCGTCACCGATGACGACCACGCTCGGAGTCCCTCGGGCCGCGGCTTCGACGACTATGAGACCGTACCCCTCACGCTCAGATGCGGTTGCGAGGCAGGTGGCACGCCCCATTGCGTCGGTCACCTCTTGCTGCGATCGGCGCCCCTGGATGAGGACTGCGTCACCCAGATCAAGGTCAATCACGGCCTTCTCGATTGCGGGACGATCGGAGCCGTCGCCGTAGAGCTCGAGTCGCAGTGATGGGATCGTCCGCCGAGCCTCCGCAAAGCCGCGGATGAGCAACGGGATCCGCTTCTCGGGTATCTGGCGCCCGGCGAACACGATGAGCGGCTCGACGTTGCCGTGTGGGCTCGGCGTGACAGGCCCGTCGTAGAGCCCAGGGAGCACCTCGGCCGTCCCACGATATCCCTCCTCCCGGAGCCGGCGCTCGGTGAGTCGTGAGATACAGAACGCGTGCTGGCGCAGCTTGGTACACGCACGCTGGATCGACCAGCCAATCGTGCCAACCACCATGCCCGCGTACCGGCGCCAGTACGCACGGGACCAGACCTCATACCAGTCGACCACGATCTGGTAGCCGCGAGCTCGCCGCAGCACGCCGGCAGCGAGAAGTGGGAAGTACGGGAACGCCGCAGTATGGACGACGTCGTACTCGCGTCCGTGTCGGAGGAGATGTCGGAAGACGGCGAAGCCGAAGCGCAACGGTGGTCCGAGCGTCCGCTTCTCCGCGTCGTAGACGGTTCCCGCGCGGTTGAGGCCGGCCACGCGCACGCCGGCAAGCTCTGGGG
>JANNQQ010000074.1:0-1837 GCA_031400835.1 Actinomycetes bacterium
GATCGTCGATGGCGGCGATCGCATCTGCGATGTGCCCGGCTTCGGTCCGTCCGACGTCCTCTCGCAGCCGTTCGAGATCACCCAGACGGTCGGCAAGTACGACACGCACGCGACGTGCTCGGGCGGCGGACTCGCCGGCCAGGCCGGCGCCATCCGCCACGGGATCACCCGGGCGCTGATGGAGATCGACATCGCGCACCGTCCCGCCCTCAAGTCGGCCGGCATGGTCACGCGTGACTCGCGCTCCAAGGCGCGCAAGAAGTACGGCCAGCGTTCGGCCCGCGCCCGCTTCCAGTACTCGAAGCGCTGATCCACCCAACGTCTACGAGAACGGGCTCCGGATTTCCGGAGCCCGTTTTCACGTACGGCGCTGCGCTAGCTAGGAGCCTGTCCGAGTAATCGCCGAGAGCGATCTTGATTGCGCGCATCTCCGAAATCTCGGAGACGTTGCTCGATCGAGTCTCATGCCGAGGCTTTCTGAAGCTTGAGGAGATTGTGTGCGGTGCAGACGAGCGCCCACTCGCCCTGGACCTTCTGGAGGCCGCGGAGCAGGAAGCGGCGGAATCCTCGTGGTTCTTTGATCTGCCCGAAAACGGGCTCGACCGTTTGCTTCCGCAGGCGATAGCGACTTCTGTAGCCACCACGCGCAAGCTTCGTTCGCATCGCGGCGACTCGGGTTCCAGGTGTTGGATTTCGCCCATCATCCGCGACGGGCTTTCCGTGGAGCTGTCGCCCGACCGCGATGAAGGCGTCAATCCCGCGCCGCGCGCACTCGACGAGGTTCCTCTCCGAGGAGAAATTTGAATCGGCACTAATCTCGGCTGCCTGCGTCCGGTGTTCTCGCGGATTCCGACCAGCATCGCCTTCAAGGCGATCCCGTCGTTCTGATTGTTTGTGAGCTGCTGGACGACAATCACTTGGCTGGAGGCTTCGACGCCGATTTGAGCGTTGTATCCCTGCAGGAAGCCATTGCCGCCGAGCATGATTCGACTCTCGGGATCCGTGAAGTTCCGCTGTGATTTGGGCTTCGGCTTGCCGTCGCGCGTGAAGTTCTTCTTCGAGTAGTCGACTCGTGGAGGCTCGTCGTCGTCGCCCTTTGGCTTTTTCGCTTCGTCAGCCGCCTTTTTTGCTTCGGCTTCCAGCGCCTTCTTGGCCTCGCGAATCTTCTTAAGGCGCTTCTTGTCGTTCACGACCCAATCGGGGAGTTCGTCGCCCGTTGCGTCGCCGAGTTCCTTGTCTTCGCGCGCGTCCTCCTGCTCGGCCTTCGCGAACCACTCGCCGATCTTGGCAGCCAGTTCCTTCTCTCGCTTCTTCATCCTGTCGTAGCTCATCGCTTTCCGCTTCGACGCGTTCGCCTGGATCTTCGTGCCGTCGAGCGCGACGTGTCCGAGTTTCACGAGCCCCGCCTCCTGACAGAGCTCGAGCACCTGCACAAAGAGTCCGGCGAGCGGCTCCAGGTGACGCTTCCGGAAGTCCGAGATCGTTCTGTGATCTGGCCGCTGCATCCCTGTCACCGCCGCAAAATCGAAGCGCTCGATGCAGGCGCGCGCGAGTCGGCGTGATGAGTACAGACCCTGTGTGTACGCGTAGAGGAGCAGCGTAACCATCATCGCAGGGTGATACGGCGGGAAGCCGCGCTCCTCGGTGTATGCGCCGAGAATCGACGACAGGTCGAGTTCCTCGCACACGAGCTTGCGAACGAAGTGCGCGGAGTGGTCCGCGGGCACAAAGTCGGCGATCGACGGTGGAAAGAGAAACGACTGTTCGGGAACGTAGTCGCGGAAGGTCTTCCCCACGGCTACCGTTAAATCGCAGAACTGCGCCCAAGGCAATCGCG
>JANNQQ010000075.1:0-2087 GCA_031400835.1 Actinomycetes bacterium
GCGACCAGCTCCGGCTCGGCCAATCCGGCGTCCTTCGCCTCTTTCGCCATCGCGAGTGCAGCCTGGTGGTGCGGGACCATTGCGTCGATGAAGGATTGGTCGAAGCTTGTCGTCATGTCGGAGGTCGGCATTGTCGAGCCATCCCCCATGGTCATTGTCGAAGAGTCTTCTCCGGTGAGTGCCAGCGTGGCGAAGATGCCGAGGCCCATGAGTGCTAGTGCGCTCGCGCCGACGACGAGTGTCTGCCTATTCACGATGCTTCTCCTCTCCGCACGGTGGGCGACGTCAATGGACGGCCCGGGGATCACTCGGCCTTGGACGAGCGTAGATGCGCGCCGTGAAGGTCCTGTGAAACGGGCTAGCGCGCCCACCCGTACATGATCAATTCGGTCCGAACCGTCTAGAGCCTCGGGATCATTCGACTGGATGCTTGGTCGGTAGGTAGGGGTGTCGAGCCCCAGTAGGGCATCCGGATCGGGGGGAGTGGGCCGAGCTTTAGAGTCGCTACGCGCCGGGTCTCCTTGGAGCCGGCCCGTTGAGCGTTGATCATTCCTGCTCGGTTGCCACCGAGAGTGTACGAAAGGGAGTACGCATATCCTTCCGACGCAAGTCTGCGGTTCAGTTCACTCCAAACGACTGCGGCGATACGCCGCCCGCGCATCGTCGGCGATGTGTACACGTCGAATACGTAGACGGCGTCCTCGCTGATGACTAGTTCGTTGCGGATCTCGCGGAACTTCAGGTCTCGTCGATGAGCCCAGCAGGCGCAGACGATCCTTCCTTCGGTGCGCGCGACGAAGCAACGTTCTCCACGATCGAAGCGACGCTCGAAATCTGCCGCCTCTACCCGCGGTCGGAAGGCCACCAGCTCGTCCACCCCTTCACGTCCGAGGAAGTCGAACTCAAGCGGAACACTGGACGGCGGAGTTGGCCAAGGCCGGCTGAGCGATGCTTCGAAGAAGACTAACCGGTGATAGCCGAGGACAGGCAACGCCCTCACCATCACCGCTCGGATGCCACCGTATCGGTAGATCTCCCGCGCTGTCCCAAACCGTTGCTTCAGCGTTGGGGAATGGGTAGTTACGCGCCTCAACCCAACCATGGATTTGGCTGGCCTCGCTCATCGGAAGCCACAGACGCAGCACCTGCGTTCGAGAGTCCGAACCGCTGATGCGGGCCACTCATCTAGAGGACCCTTCGGGCGCCAACCCAGTTGGCGACGTAGTAGGGGTCTGAGAGGGGCGAGATCTTGACCACGTCGCCGGTGCGGGGCGCGTGGATCATGTTGCCGCCACCGATATACATGCCCATATGACCCAGTCCGCGGAAGAACACCAGGTCGCCTGGCTCGAGTTGGTCCTTCGATACGGGCGATCCGAGTTGGTACTGAGCGGCGGCGTAGTGGGGGAGTGAGACGCCGACCTTGGCGAACACGTAGGTGGTGAGCCCTGAGCAGTCGAACCCGACGGAGGGATCGGCTGCTGCCCAGACGTACGGGATGCCAAGGTATTGCATTGCGATTGCAACGACCTGGGAGCCCTTGCTGGCGTCTGCTGGCGGCGGGATGTACTCGACGATCCGCGCGGTACCCGGTTGGCCGTCTCCGCTGGTGTCGCTGTTGGACGTGGTCGCAGTCGTGGTCGGGGCTGCTCGGGCCGCCTGGACCTGTTCGGCTGCGGCCTCGCGCTGACGTTCGAGCTCGAGTTGCGCGCGGCGACGGAGTTCTGCTTGGCGGCGCTGCTCGGCTGCCTCTAGGCGTGCGATCTCGTCCTTGATGGACGCGAGGAGGCGTTGCCGCTCGTCGAGTTGGGTCTCGATCGCTTGCTTCTCGGCTGCGCGTGCTTCGACGACGTCGGCCTGTCGTGCTTGCGCGTGGGCGAGTTCCTGCTTGCGCTTCGTGACGCGCGCGCGAAGCGCTGTTGCGTCGCCCGCGATCTTTCCGTCCTGCTTGGCAACCCGTTCTGCGACGTCGATTCGGTCGAGGACATCGGTCAAACTGTTCGAGCCAAAAATCACCTCGATCGAGGATGGCACTCGCCCGTTGATGTAGAGCGTTCGGAGGCGTTGCGCGATCCTCTCGCGAGAGA
>JANNQQ010000076.1:0-4938 GCA_031400835.1 Actinomycetes bacterium
CTGCGACGATCCCGACGACGAGAAGGGCTAGGAGCGCAGCTGCTTTCGGGGTGGTTTGCCCAACGAGGAGGCCCGCCATTACCGCGGCGGCGGCGACCACGGGCAAGGACAGGAGCAACGTCCTCGTTCGAGGGACGACCATGACTCAGACGGTATCTAAGATGTGGGATTAGGCAACCCGTTGCCGCGAGTCGAGACCCTCACGACGACGTCCCGAGAGACGTTCGAGATCTAGCTCAAGAGATCGCTGTACACGTCAAGAGCTGTTTGTGCGGAGCGCTTCCATGTGTAGCCCGAGGCCCGATTCCGCCCCTGACGCGCCTGTTCGTCCCGCCATGCCCGGTCGGACACGACGCGAGACAAGGCCGAGGCGAGCGCGTGCGGGTCTGCCGGATCGACCTGCACCCCGACGTCGCCGACAAGCTCGGGGAACGATGACGTGTTGCTCACGATCGGTACCGTCCCGCAGGCCATGGCCTCGAGCGCCGGGAGCCCGAACCCCTCGTAGAATGAGGGCATGACGAACGCCTCGGCCAGACCGTATGTTGCCGGTAGATCCTCGTACGCCATCTCGCCGTACCAGATCACTCCGTCTCGGGGTTGTTGGATCGCGCTCTCGGGGAAGAGCCAACCCCGCTTGCCGACCACGACGAGCGAAGGCGCGTCCGGCATCTGGCCCCGGAGCAGTCGGTACCCCTCGAGTAAGCCGGGGATGTTCTTGCGCGGTTCCAACGTTCCGACGGAGAGGAAGAACGAGCTCGGCAATCCGAGACGTAGCCGTGCGTCCGCCGCAGCGTTCTCCGGCAGCGGCCGAAAGACGTCGTCAACACCCTCTACCTGAACCACGATCTTCCGTTCGTCAACGCCGAGCAGATCGACGAGATCGCCCCTCGTCGATTGACTCACTGTGAGAATCCGATCTGCTCGGCGTACAGCCCCCCGAATCTGAGAGTTGTAGTACCGCCTCGCGGTCGGAGTCAGGAACTGCGGGTAGCGGAGAAAGGCAAGGTCATGCACCGTAATGACGTGACGCTTGGCGCCATGCCACGGTGGGATGAAATCGAGCGAGTGGAGGACAGAGAGCCGGTAGCGCGCGAGCTCCAGGCTGAGCGCAAGAGGCTCTGCGCGATGTTGGCTGGGTGTCCGAATCTCGACCTCGGCGAACGTGCTGGTCGACCGGGGAAGCGTCCGCCCGCGGGAGCGAAACACAACAAACTCATGAGGGGCGGCGAGAGCTTCGAGCCCCGCGATCAGGCCGCACGAGTACGTTCGGATGCCGCCCTGCACGTTCGATGCTGTCCGCGCATCGATTCCGATCCTGGGCATGCCCATACCGTACCGGGCACGCGGTTCGGCGGAGTCGGCGCACGACGGCGCGCAGGCCGTGCAGACGCACGTTGCTGTGCTCGGCCTAGCGAAGCAGGTCTGCGAGTGCGTCGATCGAGTAGGCGGACTCAGCGAGCGCGCGGGCGGCCCGCCCGATCCCGTCGATCTCGCCGTTACACGCTCTCTTGAGCGCTGCGGCGATCCCTGCTGCCCCCTCAGCCTCGAGATAGTGGACACCGGCTGTTGCCTCCTCGAGCCCGGCAGCGGCCACAGCGGTGGCGACAATCGGTAGCCCGTACGCCATTGCCTCCACCATCTTCAGCGGTGAGCCTCCTCCCTGGAACAACGGGACGACGACGCACGCAGCGCGCGCGTATGCCCTGTCCAGCTGAGGGACGAAGCCAAGCGCCTGGATTCGACCGTCCGTCCCGGATGGCAACTCGAGGCCGCGGCCGACCAAGGCGAGTTCGAGCGAGGGGGCGCTGGACCACAGGGCCGGCATTACCTCGTCCACGAGGAATCGTGCCGCGTTCGCATTCGGCTCGTACGAAAAGTCGGCGACGAACAGGACGCGATTCGACCTCGTGGGCGGAGTATTGACGGGGATAGCCGCCACGTCGACCACGTTCGGTACATATCGGAACACGCCGTCGGGGGCCAGCTCCGGCGCGGAACGGACGTCGCGGTGAGTCGGCAGCCAGGTCTCGGACGCCCGGGTCATCAGCTGCCGTTCGAACGAACGGAGATTCTCGGCGCTGCCGTAGCTGCGCCGGATCGACGAAAGCGTCGTCCGAAAACCCGATTCGATGTTGTGGGCGTTGTAGATCACGTTTTCGATCCCAGCAACGAGGATCAGTGCTGCAGCAGCAGTCGGTCCATCCGCAATCACCCTGTCCCGGTCGTTCGCCATCCTCCCAGCGGCGATCAGTTCCGCGGACACGCCTTTCGCGAGCGCGCGCGGCACACGGGCTGCACGGGCCCGGCCGTAGGAGACGGCTCTTCTTGCCCCGCGCGATGGATGTAGGGATTCGAGCGAGATGCGGGGCTCGACCTCGAGCTCGGTGGCCGGCTGCGTACCATCGAACTCGACGTATGCGACGTGGACATCGTCCGAACGTGCCAATGCTCGGGCGATGCCGACCGTCCTCAGGCCACGACCGCTTCCTGTCCGGGGCGTGAACGATGTGACGAGGAGCGTCGTCATTCGCTCGTCCCTCTGGGCCGAGCGACGCTCTCGAGACTGCAGCAGAACACATCGGCGAACTCGTCGACTGCGAACCGGCTGAATGCGTCTTGCCGCGCGGCCAGGCCGAGTCGCGCGACAAGCGGCGGATCGGCCGCGAGTTCCGCCAGGCATGCTGCGAGCGCCTTGACATCCCCAGGAGGAAAGAGACGCCCCGTCGTACCGTCAGTGACAAGCTCGGGACATCCTCCGATTGCGCTCGCGACCACTGCTCGGCCTCCTGCCATCGCCTCGATCACGGTGGTCGGGAGAGAGTCGGGCAGCACTGATGCCTGGACGACCACGTCGACGCGAGCCATGATCGCCGGCAGGCCGCCGTCGGGGAATGCGGCCTCGATCCGCACGCGGTCGCCGATGCCGAGGTCGTTGGCGAGCAGGACGAGCTCATCTCCGTAGTCGGGCGCCTCGCGAGCCGGCCCTCCCGCGATGACGAGAGACGCATTGTGTCCATCGGCAACGAGTCGCTGCACTGCCTGCATGACGACATCATGTCCTTTGAGCGGCGTCAATCTCCCAAACGAGCCGACGGTGAGGGAGCCGTCGCCGGTGATCGTGGGTGGAGGAACCGTGGCGAACGAGTCGAGGTCGATTCCGCTGTAGAGCGTCACGACACGGCTCGGGGGGACTCCCTCCCGCAGTAGCGGGGCCGCGCTGGCGTCGGAGACGCAAAGGATCGCACGAGGCACGCGTTTGCCGAGCGCTATCAACAGCTTGTACAGCGAGCGGCTGAAATCGGGTGAATCGAGCGTGTCGTTGAGCCGCCAGACGACGGGTGTCCGTGACAGGTTGGCGGCTATCGACCCGTAAACATGGGCTTTGGCGCTGTTTGTCACGACGATGTCCAGATCCATGCCGCGTAGCGCCCTCGTCAAGCGGGCGACCGATCGTATGAGGCCGGCCACGGCCCGGATGGCCGCGAACGCTCCGGCACCTCCGCGGGTCACTTCGAGCACGCTCGAGTCCACCGGTACAACGGTCACAGGTACGTCGAGTGCTCTCGCTCCGGCGGGGAGGCGTCCCTCTCCCGGCACCACGAGAACAGGTGCAACGCGCGATCGATCGACGGCTTCGAAGAGCGTCAGCAGCATACCCTCCGCGCCCCCCCAACCCACGTAGTGGTTCACGAATGCGCACCGGAGGGGCCGTCCGGCCGCGTCAGGCACTTCGGCTCTCCCGGTAGACATCGAGCCAACGCGGCGCGAGCGCGTCCCATGAGAACGACATAGCGTACTGCCGCCCCTCCTCGGATTGGCGGGCTCGTGCCTCCGGCGCCTCATTCAAGGTGGCGGTGAGTGCAGCTCCGAGCGCGATCGGGTCGTCTGGCGGCACAGCCCGACCGTGACGCCCGACGAGAGCAGGGAGATAGTCTCCTCCCACGACGACCGGCCTACCGCACGCGAGAGCCTCCATTGCGACCCGACCCCAGCGCTCGATTCGCGAGGGCATTGCGACGACGTCGGCCGCGCTGAGGACCTGACCGACCGCGTCTGCCGCGACGGCATCTCGGAACACGACGCGATCTCTGACGCCGGCCTTCGAAGCGAGTTGTTGGAGCGCCGTTCCCTCAGGGCCGGCGCCCACGATCGCAAGGCGAGCGTCGGGGACATGCTCGAGGGACTCGATGAGGGTGTCGATCCCCTTGTCGGTAACGAGCCGACCCAGAAAGACGATCAGCTTTCCCGGTGGCAGGTTCAGCGCGGCGCGGCACTCGTTCATGTCGAGCGGCTGCGGCGTCGTCAGGTCGACTCCGTGCCCGATCACGGTAGATAGGCCGCTGAAGCCCTTGGCCCGCATGACATCGACTACTTCAGGGGTTCGGCCGACGACGTAGTTGCAGCGGGAGATAACGAATCGTTCGCCGAGCGAGAAGGGCGGTGGTTGTCGCTTGAGCGTGCGAACGCTCGGCGAGATGACGAATCCCGCACTGCGCGCATTGAGCTCCCGTGTCAAGGCAACCTGCGTACTTGCCGCCGTATACGCTTCCTCCCAGAGGTCGATCACGTGGGGTCGAAACCGACGGACGATCGAACGTAACCCCCGCCGGTAGAAATAGGCATGACGCTGACCTCGTACCGACGGTAGAGCCACAGGAAGGGCGTGGAGCCGATAGCCGCAGTTCGGCGGGGGGATCTCGATGTCCATCCACCGGCCTAGCTCGAAGAAGCGACGAGGGGCGACTACCTCCACCTCTACTCCATCGAGTCGGGCGAGAGCGCTTGCTTTCTTTTGCGCGATCTCAATGGAAACGTACGAGTGTCCGACAAGAAGAGCGCGGAGCGTGTGCTCGGTCATGCGTGCGCCCCCTCTCCCGGCGTTCGACCGATGACGAAGGGTGGTACGCGGAACGCCGCAGGAGCTTGCGGGACTCC
>JANNQQ010000077.1:0-2165 GCA_031400835.1 Actinomycetes bacterium
CCGATGACGGTGTATTCCAACGCGCTCAGAGCGATCGCGCTCGAACTGACTCGAATCACAAACGATCTGCGCCTGCTCAGCTCAGGGCCGTCCAACGGCCTTGGCGAGATCTTCCTGCCGGCCACGCAGCCGGGTTCGAGCATCATCGGATCTTGGGGATGCGCGCAAAGAACTCGAGCGCCTCCTCGACCGACATCTCCAGCACATCTGCGATCGACTTTCCCTTGAAGCGCACCTCGAGTGTCTCGCGGTTGTACCGCTTGCCGTGGCAGGTCTCGCACGGAACGTAGACGTCGGGAAGGAAGTGCATCTCGATCTTGATCTGCCCGTCGCCCTTACATGCCTCACAGCGGCCGCCCCGAACGTTGAACGAGAATCGCCCTGGCTTGTAGCCGCGCACCTTCGACTCGGGTGTCAACGAGTAGAGGTCGCGTACGTGAGTGAAGAGGTCGGTGTAGGTCGCCGGGTTCGAGCGTGGAGTCCGCCCGATCGGGGTTTGGTCGATATCGATCACCTTGTCGAAGGCGTCGACCCCCTCGACATCGGTGTGGGCACCGGGTTTCGTCCGCGTCTTGTTGAGTCTGTTCGCGAGCGCCTTGAAGACGATCTCGTTGACGAGGGTCGACTTCCCCGAACCCGAGACACCCGAAACACACACGAACTTTCCGATAGGGATCTCAACGTCGATGCTCTTGAGGTTGTGCTCGCGGGCGCCGATCACGCGCAACTCGCCGCGGTCGTCGGTACGCCGCATGGGAATGGCAATCTGACGCTCGCCCGAGAGGAACTGTCCGGTCACTGAGCCCGGAGTGCGCATCACATCGTCTGCGCTGCCCTCCGCGACGACATGTCCACCGTGCTCCCCCGCTCCTGGCCCCATGTCGACGAGCCAGTCGGACGTGCGCATCATCTGCTCGTCGTGCTCGACGACGAGCACGGTATTGCCGAGGTCACGCAATCGTTGCAGAGTGCTGATTAGCCGGTCGTTGTCGCGCTGGTGGAGGCCGATCGACGGTTCGTCGAGGATGTACAGCACGCCAACGAGCTGTGAGCCGATCTGCGTCGCCAACCTGAGCCGCTGAGCCTCGCCGCCCGAGAGTGTCCTCGCAGCGCGGTCGAGCTGGAGGTAACCGACCCCGACGTCGTCCAGGAAGGTGAGACGCTCACGGATCTCCTTGACGATGCGGTGCCCGATGAGCTCCTCGGTAGGTGTGAGGTCGAGCTCACCGAGGGAATCCAGCGCAGCGCTGACCGAGAGCCGTGCGAACTCGTGGATCGAACGCCCGGCGACGGTGACTGCAAGCACCTCAGGCTTGAGCCGCGCACCGTTGCAATCGGGGCATGCCCGCATGCTCATGTACTCCTCGATCCGCTCGCGCTGCTGTGCCGACTCCGTCTCGCGGTAACGGCGTTGGAGGTTGTTGACCAGCCCTTCAAACGCCATGGCGTACTGGCGCTTGCGTCCCATGCGATTCTTGTACGTAACGAGGATTCGGTCGCCGTTTGTCCCAAGGAGAAACAGATCCTGGTGCTCCTGTGAAAGGTCGCGCCACGCCTTGTCCGGATCGATCTCGTACCGGTCGGCAATCGCCTTGATGACGGATTCATAGAACCCCTGACCACCGGTCGACCACGGAACAAGCACGCCTTCGTCGATCGAGAGTCCGGGATCCGGCACAAGCAGGTCGGGGTCGACCTCGAGTTGTGAGCCGAGCCCTGTACAGCGAGGACAGGCGCCGTGTGGCGCGTTGAACGAAAAGATCCGGGGCTCAAGCTCGGGCAGCGACACGCCATGCTCGGGACACGCGAAGTTCTCGCTGAAGAGGAGCGGCTCGCCATCGACGATGTCGATCCCAACCAGGCCCTCAGCCAAAGCAGTTGCGGTTTCAATCGATTGCGTCAGCCGTTGGCGGAGATCGGGCTTCATGACGAGCCGGTCGACTACGACCTCGAGCGTGTGCTTGAACTTCTTGTCGAGAACGATCTCCTCCTCGAGCAATCGCTGCTCGCCATCGATCTTGATCCGCGTGAAACCGTCCTGTCGCAGCTCCTCGAGCACGTCACGAAACTCGCCTTTGCGGCCGCGCACGATCGGGGCGTTCACGGTGAATCGCGTGCCCTCGTCGAGTGCGAGGACTTGCTCAACGATCTGGTCGAGCGACTGC
>JANNQQ010000078.1:0-8162 GCA_031400835.1 Actinomycetes bacterium
GTCGATCGCCAGCGCAGCCGCGTCGGCGAACCGTACGACGAGGGTGAACTCGTCGTCGAGGAACTCCTGGAATCCGACGCGATAGATGTTCAGCGTTCCCTTGAGCGCCCCACGCGCAATCAGCGGCACGACGATCAGCGACTCGGGGTCGGGCGCTGTGTCCGCCACGAAGAGCACGCGAGGGTCGAGCTCGGCACGGTTCGCGAGCACGGGGACGCGATGCTCGGCCGCCCAACCGGTGATCCCAGCGCCATAGGGGAACGGCTCATCGGCGAGCACCATTGCCGCCTCCTCACCGCTCGCGTAGACCGCCTTCAACTCGCGCTTCGCCTCGTCGGCTTCGTAGAAAGTGATGTCGTCGTAGGGGACGAGCTCGCCAACGGTGTCGGCTATCCGGTGAAGAAGCTCGTCGAGGCTTCTCTCCGAAAGGACCTCGTGGAAGACATCCGCCAGCTTGCGGTACGAATCGACCGTCGCGTCCGGTTGCCGGAGGGCGCGGGTCGGCACGCTGATGTCAGCTCGAGGTGTCACCGCTGACATTCCTCATCGGCGCTTCGGGGATCCGGCTTGAGTACGCTGTCCTTGTTGCCGATCATGCAATTGTGTATCCGCGATCCCTGCAGGAATGCCCTATGCGATCGTCGAAGCTGTCGGGCGTGATGCGGTTTCTCGTTGTGCTCTGCGCGACCTGCGCGCTCGTCGTTGCGCTTGCCGGTCAAGCTGCGGCTTCGGCGAGCGTCACACCGACCAAGGTGTGGTTCGTGCGCCAAGGTGAGCCCGTGCCCGTACAGCGGACGGTGAGCGGGATTCCCGGGGCAATTCGGGCGCTGCTTTCCGGTCCGACGAAGTTCGAACGTGGAAAGGGAATCTCCACGGCGATTCCGACCAAGACGCCTTTGCTTTCACTCGTCGTCCACAAGCGGATCGTCACGGTCAATCTGGGCGGGCGCTTCGCAACCGGTGTCGACCGAACGTCGCTGCGCGATCGGGTAGGCCAACTCATTCGCACCGTTCGTGCAATTCCGGGCGTTGAGGCGGTGAAGGTCCGCATCGAGGGCGGCGTCCCGGTTGGGCTCTTTCCCGGCTACGACCTCGCGCGGCCTGTCAGCGAACCGATCGCTGCCGCTTCTACCAAGGCGCCGACCGTGCGCCAGACCCAGCAGCTGCTCGTCGATCTCGGGTTCATGGATCGCTCCGGGCTCACTGGGGTGATCGACGCGCAGACCTCGACAGCCGTGCTTGGGTTCGAGAAGTGGGCAGGGCTCGCTCGTGACGGCGTCCTCTCCGCGCCCGTTCTCGACGCGCTTGACCGTGCGACGAGGCCCGAGCCCGCAATCCGCGGACCTGGACGCAGGATTGAGGTTCACCTCTCGAGGCAGCTCGCTGTGTTGATCGAGAACGGGCGCGTCGAACGCCTCGTCCACGTCTCCACCGGTGCAGGCGGCGCGACGCCACGAGGCTCGTTCAGCGTGTTTCGAAAGGAGCGTTACTCGTGGTCGGTGCCGTTCAAGGTGTGGCTCCCCTGGGCGAGTTACTTCGTCGGCGGAGTCGCATTCCACGAGTTCGGCTCGGTGCCTACGTATGCCGCTTCTCATGGCTGTATTCGCGTGAATCGCTACGACGCACCGCTGTTGTTCGAGTTCGCCGAGTATGGAACACAGGTAGACGTGCTGTGGGAGACGGACGTATGAACCTGCGCAGCGCCGTCGCCGCGCTTGCGGGTGGCGTCGGTCTCGTCATCGGTGTGGTCGGCGTCGCGGCGGTTGCCGCGGCTGCACTCATCGCGCTTGGCGTGCCGGCAGAGGGTCGTGCAGACGATGCTGCGCCTGGCGCTTCGTCCGTCCCCGCTACCAAGGCGTCCCGTCCGTCGGAGCTCGTTGTCGCCCTGAGCCTTGCCGATCCCGCCCTACAGGCCGGAGTCGTACGTGGGCGTGACGTGGTGCTCGCTCGCGGGCTCGAGGTTGAGCTCGCACGGATCATTGCCGAGCGGTTGGGTGTCAAGCGCGTGCGGTTCGTTGCCGTACGGCCCGCATCCCGCCTCCTCACCAGCAGCGCCGACTGGGATCTTGCCCTGGCGTCGGTCGAGCCTTCGCGTTCCGCGAGCTCCGTTGCCGAGCTCTCGACGTCGTATCTAGCGACCGACCAGGCGGTGCTTCTGCGCCGCGGAACGTCGAGGCCCCGCACGCTCGTCGAGTTGCGCACGCGTCAGCTTTGCGCGGTCGCAGGGACGAACGGTGCAAAGGCGATCGCCTCGCTCGCCCCCGAGTCACCAGCAATACGCGCACCGGGCGTCGAGCGTCTGCTTCAACTTGTCCAGACCGGTGCGTGTGACGCCGCGGCCGTCGATGCAATCAGGGCCGGGCGCCTCGTCGAGGGGCGCAAGGCGCTCGTCGGGCCGTTCGCCGCGCGGATCTCTTTCGGGTCAGGTCTTGTCGTCGCAGTCTCGCGAACGTCGACTATTCCCGCTCCCGCAGTCGATCGCGTCGTTCAGCGATTGCGGATCAACGGGACGCTGTCACGCCTCGCCCGTTTCTGGCTGGGCGTCGATCCGGCCGCGCTCCCCGTCCTGCGGTAGTCGTACGATCCTCCGTGTCGCTGCCTCCTCAGGTGACAACCCCGCACGCCCAACTCCAAAGGAGAACACGTTGCCCGCAAAGTTCGTCGTCAAGAAGGGCGTGACCGGCAAGTTCCGCTTCAGCCTGCTCTCAACGAACGGCCAGGTCATTGCGTCGAGCCAGACCTACGAGTCGAAAGCGTCCTGCATGGCCGGTCTTCGCGCGGTGCAGAAGAACGCTGCCGGTGCCGCGATCGATGATCAGTCGGTAGCGGTGAAGGCGCCCGTGGCCGCAAAGTCCGCTGCGAAGAGGCCCGTCGCGAAGAAGGCAGCTGCAAAGAAGCCAGTCGCCAAGAAGCCCGCTGCGAGGAAGGCAGCTGCCAAGAAGCCTGCAGCGAAGCCTGCGGTCGCGAAGAAGCCTGTCGCGAAGACCGTGGCGAAGAAGCCCGCCGCCAAGAGGGCGGCGAAGCCTGCCGCACGGAAGCCTGTTGCACGGAAGCCAGCCGCGAGGAAGTAGTGCGTTGGCCTCTACCTGGGACTTTCCGCGTCAGCGGAAAGTCCCACCGGTGGCTGCGCGCTCCACGGGAACGTGATCCATCGCTCCGTGCGTCGCCACACGTACTCGCAGCGGACGGCCGAATTCGGCTTCTCGTAGAGAACGGCGCAGCGAACGTCAGACACCTCGTTCTCGCAGAAGCGCTTTACGAGCGCAAGGGTGGCACCGGTGTCGGCGACATCGTCCACCACCAGCACACGCGACGCCCGCAGATCAACCGGGTCGGGAACAGGCGGCAGTACGATCGGAGCCTCGAGGCGCTCATCGACGCCGGTGTAGAACTCGACGTTCATCGTGAAGGTGTTCTTCACCCCGAGCGCGTAGGCAAGCGCGCCCGCCGGTAGGAGCCCACCGCGCGAGACCGCCAGGATCACGTCGGGGAAGTACCCGTCTGCGTGAGCGGCTTCGGCGAGCGCGCGCGCGCCGGTGCCGAGGTCGTCCCAGGTCATGACTTCCCGTTCCATCGTACGAGCTTCTCATGTGGTGCCTGAGCGTGTCGAAGTCGCGACCGACAGGCAAACAATGCGCGCGGTATGGAGAATGGGGTCGTGCAGAGCGCGAAGTCTCCCAGGGCTCAGAGCCGAGCTCTCGCAGCGACGGGTCTTGTGCTGTTTCTCGGTGGGCTTGTGCTTGCCACCGTGTTTCCCAGCAACGATGACGGCGGCGAAGGTGCGGCAGCTTCGACGGCGACCACGACCGTGGCAGAAAAGCCCCTCGTCAGCCCCGCGAAGACGGTGCGGCTTACGGCGGTCGGGGCGCTTGATCCGGAGGGTGATGGTCGGGAGAACGACGAGCTCGCAACCCTTGCGGTCGATGGTGACGTCGCGACCGCGTGGCAAACAGAGCGGTACACGAGCTTCTTCAAGACCGGGGTCGGCCTCGTCCTCGACGCGGGTCGACGGGTGAAGATCACACGGGTCGAGCTGGTCAGCCCTACACCGGGCTTCGTCGCCGAGATCCGAGCAGGTGCTTCGCGCGACGGCCCGTTCAACCGCATCGCCGCGGGTCGCGTTGCCCAGGAGACGACCCGGTTCCCCGTCGCGGCACGCCCAGGGCGTTACGTCGTCGTGTGGATCACGAAGTTGCCGAATGGCACCTCAGCTGACCTCGCCGAAGTGAAGCTCGTCGGACGTTGAGATGAGTGAGGCCGGCGTTGCCGCCGACCCCACCTCAATCCGTCTACGCGATCGCGGCCGAAGGCGCGGCGGGAGAAGCAGCGCCTGCCTCATCCCAGTACGTGTTGAGTGAGCCCTGCACCTTCACGAACCACACGATCCCCGGGATGATGAAGATCCCGAACGGGAACAGCCAGAGCCCGGTCCACCCATTCACCGGCGACGGCTTCCCGTCTCCTGCGTACATCTTTCCGATCTCGGACGGGATCGCGAAGGCGTTGACCGGCGTTATCAGGATCCAGATCACGAGCCCGAGCACACCACCCAGACCTTCGCCCGTCCGCTGCTTCAGCTCGTCATGGGTCTTGAAGGCCCAGTACCAGCCGTAGAAGCCAAGCGTCACGATGATCATGAGGATCCCGAAGCCGATACCACGCTTCTGTCCCAGAGGTCCGCTACTCATTTCGTCCTTCCGTCGTCGTGCTTGCGTCAGTGGCGAATGCTACGAGGGCGGTCGGTCGCCGGGCGGTGGCGTGGTTGACTGCGTCAGTGATTCGGCTCTCTCCTGCCCGTCTTGGTCGGCTCGCGATTCTCGGTGCAGCGGTCGCCTGGTCGACCGCTGGGATCGGGCAGCGGGAGCTCGACGTGTCGCCCGCCACTCAGGTCGCAGGCCGATCGCTGTTTGCGATGACCGCTCTCATGGCCCTCGTGCTCGTCACCGAGCGACGGCGCACCATCACCGCCTTTCGGTCGATCGGCTGGTTCGGTCTTCTCTCCGCTGTGCTGCTCGCGATCTCCTCGGGCGCCTTCTTTCTTGCGCTCAACTACACGACGGTTGCGAACGTGCTGTTCATGCAGGCCGCAGCCCCGTTCTTCGCGGCGTTGCTCGGTTGGTGGCTCCTCGGTGATCGGGTTGCGCGACGCACCTGGTGGGCTATGGCGCTTGCTGGCGTGGGAGTCGCCGTGATGGCAATCGGTTCGCTCAGTACCGGACGTAGCGCGGTGGTCTTGCCGCTCGTCGTGACCGTCGCGTTCGCCGGGGTGATCGTGATCACCCGACATCGGCGGGACATCTCGATGATGCCGGCAACCTGCGCCTCGCAGGCGATCGTCGTGGTCGTGTGCCTCCCCTTCGCTTCGTTCGGGCCGGCGAGCCAGTCAGACTGGATGATCCTCGGGGCACTCGGAATCGGTCAGATGGCGCTCGGACTCGCACTCCTGACGATCGGTGCCCGACTGATCCCACCGGCAGAGGTCGCCGTGATCTCGTTGCTCGAGGTCGTGGTCGGACCGCTCCTCGTCTGGCTCGCCTACTCCGAGCGTCCGGGATCGGCCACGCTGCTGGGTGGCGTCGTCGTGACTGCGGCGGTGCTCGTCCAGGCGACGGCAGCCCGCCGCGGTGGATCCGAATCCGCCCGTCCGGTAGGCCTCTCGGGTGAGGCGCTTCCATGACGACCTCTCGCTCGGCGAAATAGGATCTGCGCATGGCGAAGCGGGAGTTCGACGTGATCGTGATCGGCGCCGGGCCTGCAGGCGAGGTCTGTGCGGGTCGGCTCGGCGCGGCAGGCCTTGACGTCGCAGTCGTCGAGCGGCATCTGGTCGGTGGCGAGTGCTCGTTCTACGGGTGCATGCCTTCGAAGGCTCTATTGCGGCCAGCTGAGCTGCTCGCCGAGGTCGCGCGCGTGCCCGGTGCACGTAGCGCCGTGACGGGATCGCTCGATGTCGATGAGGTCCTCGCACGCCGCGACGAGGTCATTCATTCACTCGACGACTCAGCAATGGTCCCCTGGCTCGAGGAGCGAAACGTCACGCTCGTTCGCGGCGATGCCAAGCTGGTTGGCGAGCGGCGCGTCGAGGTCGATGGGAACGAGCTCGTCGCTCGCCGGGCTGTTGTGATCGCCGTCGGCACCGAGGCGCTCGTGCCGCCGATTCCCGGGCTTCGCGAGGCCAAGCCGTGGACGAATCGCGAGGCGACGACGAGCAGCGTCGTTCCTCGGCACCTCGTTGTGCTCGGTGGCGGCGTCATTGGTGTCGAGCTTGCGCAGGCCTACAGGTCGCTCGGCTCGGAGGTCACGATCGTTGAGGCGAACCCGCGGGTCATTTCGAAGGAAGAGCCGTTCGCGAGCGCGTTGGTAGGCGAAGCGCTGACGGACGCTGGTGTATCGCTTCGGCTCGGGGTACGCGCCGCGACCGTAGAGCGCGATGACGCGGGAGTGCGCGTGACGCTTGAGGACGGGAGCGTCGTCTCAGGTGACGAGTTGCTCGTTGCAATCGGGCGGCGGCCAGCCACCTCAGGGATGGGGCTCGGTGACCTCGGCCTGGAGGAGGGTGGCTTCATCGGAGTCGATGATCAGCTTCGAGTCGCAGGTCATCCGTGGCTCTACGCGATCGGCGATGCCAACGGCGTTGCGTTGCTCACGCACATGGCGAAGTATCAGGCGCGGGTCGCAGCCGACGTGATTCTGGGTCGCGACGAGCGCCTTCGCGGAGAGGGTGCGTATGCACCGCGTGTCGTTTTCACCGACCCGCAGGTCGCAGCTGTGGGACACACGCTTGTCTCAGCGACCGAAGCCGGCCTCCGGGTGCGCACGGTTGAGGTGGATCCAGGTGCGAACGCGGGCGGTAGCTTCGTTGGGCGAGGCGCTCCAGGTCTCTGTTGCCTTATCGTCGATGAAGATGCCCGAGTCGTCGTCGGTGCGACGTTCGTCGGGTTCGAGGTGGCCGAGTCGCTCCACGCCGCCACGATCGCGGTTACCGCTCGGGTTCCGCTTGACGACCTCTGGCACGCAGTTCCGTGCTTCCCCACGCGCAGCGAGCTGTGGTTGCGGTTACTCGAGTCCTACGGACTCTGAGAAGCCGGCCGCGATAGCCTGCGGGGTGGCGCCGGAACCCCCAGTCCAGACTTCAGTCTGCACTGAAGGGTGTGGCGGGACGTAACGAACTGCTGGTTTGCGCACACCCCTCAGTGAAGACTGAAGTCTGGACTTGGACTGGGACACCCCGCGGGCGCTGATTCAATGGAGGGGTGACCCCTAGAGCGCCACACCGCGAGCGAAAGCCGCGCACGATGCTCATCGGCGGCAGCCCGGTCGAGGTGCGTGTTCGTGAGTCACCGAGGACGCGGACCTCGCGGATTGTGATTGGTCACGACCGTCGCGTCGAGATCGTCGTCCCTCGCAGGGTGACCTACGCGGCGATCGACCGCATGCTCGAAGACGCGCGTTTGTGGATCGAGAAGAAGACAAGCGGTACGGCGGCGGCCAGGCAGCTGCCGCAGCTCGGATTGGCGCAGCCGGGTGTCGTCTGGCTCGATCTCGAGCCGATCCCGGTTGAGATCATTCGGACGATGGCGCTCGACTCCGGGCCGGTGCGCGCACGTCTGCAAAACGGTCGACTCGTAGTTGGGGAGTTGCCACTCAGCGCTCCCGACGATGAGGTGGCCGGTGCGATCGAGCGGTGGTATCGCCACGAAGCGCGGCGGTTGGTCACCGAGTCGGTTGGACGTAATGCGGCGCTCCTGAAGCTCGAGCATGGAACGATCGCGATTCGCGACCAGCGCACGCGCTGGGGTTCGTGCTCACGCCGTGGCACGCTCTCATTCAACTGGCGGCTCGCAATCGCTCCGCGCGCTGTACGGGAGTACGTGGTCATCCACGAGCTGTGCCACCTACGCGAGCTGAACCACTCGAAGGCATTCTGGCGTCTCGTGGACGAAGCGATGCCAGGTTGGAAGGAGCACAAGCGCTGGCTCGACGATCACGGGTTCGAACTTCAGACCTACGAACTCTCGCCCTGAAGCTCCCGCGGACCTGTCGTGCCGTTGAGGGTCAGGAACGCTTCGACTCGACGAGGGCCGCGATGTTGCGGATCGTTCGAAAGTTGCTCGGGACGACGTCACCGTCATCGATCTCCACGTCGAACTCCTCCTCAAGGAGGG
>JANNQQ010000079.1:0-2140 GCA_031400835.1 Actinomycetes bacterium
CGAGGCGCGCCGCCAGTTCTGGGAGTTGATCCGCTCGCTCAAGGCGGACGGCACGACCATCCTCTTGACGACTCACTACCTTGACGAGGCAGCGCAACTGGGCGACCGAGCGGGCATCATTGCCGGCGGTCGACTGATCGACATCGGTCCGGTCGACGCGATTGGTGGGATCGACTCGCGTGTTCCCCTCGTGCGCTGGATCGAGAACGACCAGCCGCGCGAAGAACGCACGACAACTCCCGGCGCGCTTGTCGCGCGACTCGGCGAACCCGAAGGGCTCGAGGTCATCCGACCCAGCCTTGAAGACGTTTACCTCGAGCTCGTTTCTGAGCACGACCTCATCACGGAAGGAGCGGCACTATGACCGCGACAATCACTATCCCCCGCCTACCCGCAGGCCGCACCGCGCGCCTCGGCCTGAGTCGAATCGGCTACGAAGTGACCACGTACTTCCGCCAAGGCGACTCAGTGTTCTTTACCTTCCTGTTCCCCATAGTGATGCTCACGATCTTCGCCACGGCCTTCGGCGAGGTGAGCTTCGGCCCACCCGGCGACGAAATCAGCGCGGCAGCGTTCTATCTGCCCGGGATGCTGGCGGCCGGCCTGCTGCTCTCTGGCCTTCAGAACATGTCCATCGACATCGCGATGGAGAAGAGCGACGGCACCCTCAAGCGCTTCGCCGGAACCCCGCTCCCAGTGATCAGCTACTTCATCGGCAAGATAGGTCAGGTCTTCGTGACTGGCCTGCTCCAGGCTGCCCTGCTGCTTCTCCTGGCCGGGCTTGTCTTTGGGGTGCAGCTGCCCACGGAACCCGAGAAGTGGTTCACGTTCGCCTGGGTCTTTGTGCTCGGCGTGACCACGTCGGCAGTGCTCGGTATCGCGCTCAGCGGACTTCCCCGCAGCGGCAAAAGCGCGACCGCAGTGATCATTCCGATCGCTCTGGTGCTGCAATTCATCTCCGGGGTCTACCTCGGCTTCTCGCAGTTGCCCGAGTGGCTTCAGAACATCGCCAGCGTCTTCCCCCTGAAGTGGATGGCGCAGGGCATGCGTGAGGTCTTCCTGCCCGCGAGCTTCGAGGTTCTGGAGCAGGGCGAAAGCTGGAACCTGCCGGGGGTAGCGATCGTTTGCGCGATATGGCTGGTGGTCGGTCTCATCGTTACTCGCCTCACGTTCCGGTGGATCCGCAAGGATAGCTAAGTGGAGCACAACAAGTGGTGGCACGGCGCGGTTCTCGGGACCAGCGCCGTGCTCGCCGCGCTCGTCTACTTCTCCGCCGATACGGCGTGGCAGATCGCGCTGGGCTTCGCGGCGATCGCGGTTTTCATCGTGGCCTGGTTTCTGGTCGGGCGGGATGCAGATCGCTCGCGGGGTAGGTCAATCACTTTCACGCTCGTTCTCGTCGTCGTCGGCGCCGCGGGCTCGCTCGCTACGCCGGCCTTCGCCGCCTTTCAGGTCATTGCCTACCCGCTGATCTGGACCCGCGCCCGGAGCACGCGCGATGCCCTGATCGGCAACGTTGCGATCGCTGCGGGAGTGGGTGCGGGATACATCGCCAGCGGTAGCGGATCTGTGGAGGACATACTGCAAGCCGTGGTGATCCAGTCGATTTCCTTGACGTTCAGCGTCGCCTTCGGCCTGTGGATTACCCAGATGGCCATCCGCAGCGACGAACGGCAGCGCCTCCTCGACGAACTGCGCGCCACCCAGGACAAGCTCGCCGCAGCCAGCCGCGACGCGGGGGTGGCGAGCGAACGCGAGCGTCTTGCCCGAGAGATCCACGACACGATCGCGCAAGACCTCACCGGGCTTGTTCTCCTCACACAACGCGCGCGGCGCGATCTCGACGGCGGCGACCAGGCCTCGCTCGATGAGCAGCTTGGGATGCTTGAGGAGAACGCCCGCTTGGCGCTGGCCGAAACTCGCGCGCTTGTTTCCGCCACAGCGCCGGTCGGCCTCGCAACGGGCGGCATCGGCGACGCGCTCGACCGGCTCGGGGCGCGGTTCGGCCGAGAGACCGGGCTCGCCGTGACGGTGAGCGCCGCCGGGCTACCCGTGCTCGAACGCGACACAGAGGTCGTACTGCTGCGGTGTGCACAGGAGGCGCTCGCCAACGTGCGCAAACACGCTCGTGCTTCGGCGG
>JANNQQ010000080.1:0-2792 GCA_031400835.1 Actinomycetes bacterium
GTGGCGGCGAGCCTTGTGCTCGCCGCCACATCCATGTCTGCGGTGCATGCACCCTGGCGCGCAGCTGCCGACGTTCGCACCGCATTGTCCGATGCCGAGACCGAGCTCGTCCTCGGCTCGCCGGGGCTCGCCGCCGACAAGCTCGGCGAGGCTCGGGCGGCGCTCGGCGTCGTGCTTGCCAGTCGGACCTCGGACCGCCGCAGCGCGGAAGCGGCAGCTGATGCGGCGGCCGCAGCGATCGCTCGTGGTGACGGACGGGCATTCGCAGCTGCGGCGTCGACCGTGTGGACGGTGATCTTGCGCGCTGCCGCCGATCAGGCGATCGCGGCCACCGGTCGAGGTGACGTTGCGGGGGCACGGGCCTGGCTCCTCGTTCGGGAGTTCCGTCCACCGACCCGATTCTCGCGAGCGGCCGCTGACGCAACGCTCGCACTCGACTCGCTCGCTGCGGGTCGCAAGGCTGCCGGTGCGGCGGCAGCGATCGTTCGGGCCGACCTGCTCGACACCTACGACGGTCGGCTCCGGTCATCGGTCGCCGGCGTTCGCGAAGCCCGGTTGGCAGGCTTTGATGTGCGGGCGGCGGATACTGCCTCAGCAAGTCTCGGTTACTGGTCGATTCTGCGATCGTCGTACGTCGCAAACCGTGGTGCAGCCTCGGCCCGGCGCGTTGACAGCGCGCTGGTTGCGCTTGCCGATCGCAGTCGCCAGGGCCGCCCGGTCGGAGCTGAGCTACGGGTGATCGACAGACTCCTCGAAGGGTTTCGGGCAGCACCGCTCTCGGAAGGCGAGCTTCTCCGTCGCGCCGGTCAGCTCGACCGGTTCCTACGACTCGTTCCGATCGAGTACGGCCGTGGCGTGTCCGACGGCAAGGTGACGAAGGACTTCGAGATTCAGGAGGCGATCACGTTCCGCGACGGAGCCGCCTCGGCCTTCCGCGACCTCGAGTCGGTGCTGATTGCCCGTGACGCGCGGGCAACGCGAAGGCTCGGTGCGATCCTCATCGCGCTGGGCGACACGCTCAGCGGCGCGAGCCGCGGAACCCAGGTCGCTTCACCTGAGAGCGTCGAAGCGAACACCACCGCTGCGCTCGAGCTCATCGACGTGCTCTATCCGAGCGTTTGGAAGGACGCAGCAAAGACGGCCGACTTCGACGTCATCTCCGCCACCCTCGATCGGCTCGAGGCGGCGGTTGCCGCGGGTGACTGGGCCGGCGCTGAGCAGGCCCGCCTCGAGGCGTACGGCGTCTTCGAGCTCGGGCCCGAGCAGCGGCTGCGTGGGCTCGCACCTTCTCTCTTTCGTGGAGTCGAGGGGTACTTCTGGTACGGGGAGGGAGGCTTCGACGGTCTCGTGCAGCTCGTGAAGCGCAAGGCGCCGGCCGTCGAGATCTCGCAGACCCGCACCGCGCTCGACCAGGCTCTGGCGGAGTCCGAGGAGCGGATCGGATCCGGCCCCGGCTCGCGCGCCTCGATCGTTACGAACAGCGCCATCATCGTGTTCCGCGAAGGCCTCGAAGCGGTACTGATCCTGGCCGCATTGATGGCGAGCATGGTCGGCGCCCAGCGTCGGTATCGGCGGCCACTCATGGGTGGTGTGCTGCTCGCACTCGTCGCCAGCGTCGTGACGTGGATCATCGCGCAGACCGTGCTCGGCTCGCTTGCCGGCTGGGGCGAGAAGCTTGAGGCCGTCGTGTCGCTTGTCGCGATCGCGGTGCTGCTGCTGATTCTGAACTGGTTCTACCACCGGGTCTACTGGCAGGAGAACCTTCAGGATCTCCACCGCAAGAAGAAGCGCTTGCTTGCCGGGGCGAGCCTTGGGATCTTCTCCGCCCAGGCGCTCGGCCTCATCGCACTCGGGTTCTCGAGTGTCTACCGAGAGGGATTCGAGACCGTGCTGTTTCTGCAGGCGTTGACGCTCGAGGCAGGCGCGCTCACCGTCCTCCAGGGCGTCCTCATTGGGTTTGCCGGGGTGGTCGGCGTCTTCTTCCTCGTGATCGCGCTCGAACGGCGCCTCCCGCACAAGAAGATGCTGGTCGCAACAGGAGTGCTGATCACCTGGGTGCTCGTCATTCTCGTCGGCCAGACCGTCCAGACGATGCAGAAGGTGGGTTGGGTGTCCGTCTCACCGGTCGAGGGCCTCGAGCTCCCGTACTGGAGCGGGGTGTGGTTTGGCCTCTATCCCACGTGGCAGGGCCTCGCTGCCCAGACGGCAGCGGCTCTCTTCGTCGTCGGGAGCTATCTCGGTGCCGAGGCGCTTCGTAACCGACGGCGCGCCCGGCTCCTCGCAGAACCGGCGCCCGCTCTCGGGTTGGAGCCTCACGCTGGCTCGGTCGCTGCCAGCCCGGGCGAGATCACCGATCGCGAACTCGTTCGCTCCTCATAGGGAGCACCACTTCCTCGAAGCCATCATCCGGGGCCGGTGGTCGCGCCGTAGAGAGGATGTGCTCTCTCGCTGGCCGCTGCTCCCTTCGCTTCGGTCGGCCATACTTTGAGCTCTTGAATCGCCCACCGACCCCAGGTTGAGCCCATGGCCCACTACGTCATTTCGATCCGCTCATCACGTTCACCGGCTGATGCCTTCTCGTACATGGCTGATCTCCGAAACTTTGCGCACTGGGACCCTGGTGTCCGTCGCGTGTCCCAGATCGTGGGAGTCGGCGGTGGCGATGGCGCCACGTTTGATGTCGTGGTTCATTCCCTCCGTGGTGAGCTCACGCTCAGATACGTCACCACCCAGCATGACGAGCCCCGCCTCGTGGTTGTCGAGGCGAGAAGTCGGATGCTCACCTCCATCGA
>JANNQQ010000081.1:0-4518 GCA_031400835.1 Actinomycetes bacterium
GGTGCGCCGGAGGAGGTCGCGCTCGCGTTCGCGATCGGCGTTGGCCTGATTGCCGTGATGACCACCTGGGCGCTTCGCGGTCTGCGCCACGCCGAGGCGGCGGGATGAACGACTCCACTCGTCGGGTCTGGCCGGGAACACCGTTTCCCCTTGGCGCCGCCTGGGATGGGCTTGGTACCAACTTCTCACTGTTCTCTGAAAACGCCGAGGAGGTCGAGCTGTGCCTCTTCGATGGGGATGACGTCGAGGAGAGGATCAAGCTCCACGCAGGTGCCGCGCACCAGTGGCACGGCTATCTCCCCGCGGTCGGGCCCGGCCAGCGCTACGGTTACCGCGTCTACGGGCAGTGGGCGCCCGAGCGCGGTCACCGGTTCAATCCACACAAGCTTCTGATCGACCCGTATGCGAAAGCGATTGATGGGCCCATCCGCTTCGATCAGGCCCGTGCGTTCGCGTATGTCGACGGCGACGATGACCTGCTCGACGAGACCGACTCGGCCGCGGCGATCCCGCGATGTGTGGTGACGGATGAGACGTTCGACTGGGAGGGTGATCGGCGGTTGCGCCGCCCGTGGGCGCAGACCGTGATCTACGAGCTCCACGTCAAGGGCTTCACGAAGCTACTCCCGGGCGTGCGCGAGGATCTCCGGGGGACCTATGCCGGTCTCGCGTCGGACGCAGCGATCGACTACCTCACGGATCTCGGCGTCACCGCGGTTGAGCTGCTGCCAATCCACCACATTGCCGATGAGCACGCGCTCCGTGAGAAAGGGCTCAGCAACTACTGGGGGTACTCGAGCATCGGCTTTCTCGCCCCGCACTCCGGGTACGCGGCGACGGGCTCGCGCGGCGAGCAAGTGTCTGAGTTCAAGGGAATGGTCAAAGCTCTGCATGGTGCGGGGATCGAGGTGATCCTCGATGTGGTCTACAACCACACGGCAGAGGGCAGCGAGCTCGGCCCCACGCTCTGTTTCAGGGGCGTCGACAACGCGGCCTACTACCGGCTCGACCCCGACGACCCGCGCCGCTACATCGACTTCACCGGTACCGGCAACTCGTTGAACCCCGGCAACCCGTCGGTGCTGCGGCTGATCATGGACTCGCTCCGGTACTTCGTGAACGAATGCCATGTCGATGGGTTCCGTTTCGACCTCGCCTCGGCGCTCGCGCGCGAGTTCTACGACGTTGACCGTCTCTCGGCCTTCTTCGACATCATCCATCAGGATCCGGTGCTCTCGCAGGTGAAGTTGATCGCCGAACCGTGGGACGTCGGGCCTGGCGGCTATCAGGTCGGGAACTTCCCTGTCCTGTGGTCGGAGTGGAACGGGATGTACCGCGACACGATCCGCGACTTCTGGCGCGGCCACACGGCGGTGGCAGAGTTCGCGCGGCGGTTCACCGGCTCAAGTGATCTGTATCAGGACGATGGGCGACACCCATCTGCGTCCGTCAACTTCGTCACCTGCCACGACGGGTTCACCCTTCGCGACCTCGTCACCTACGACGGCAAGCACAACGAGGCGAACGGCGAGGACAATCGCGACGGCACCGACGACAACCGGTCGTGGAACTGCGGGGTTGAGGGAGAGACCGACGACCCTGACGTCAACGAGCTTCGCGATCGTCAGGTACGCAACGTCCTCGCGACGCTCCTCCTCTCCCAGGGCACACCCATGCTGCTTGCAGGAGATGAGTTGCGTAATACGCAGGGCGGCAACAACAACGCGTATTGCCAGGACAACGAGCTCTCGTGGCTCACGTGGGAGGCCGACGCCCGCTCTACCGGGATTCACGAGTTCACCAGGCGGCTCATGCGTCTCCGCGGCCAGCATCCCGTGTTCCGGCGAGCCGAGTTCCTCACCGGTGAGGAACGCATGGGATCGGGTACGCCGGACGTCTGGTGGTTCCGTCCCGACGGCGGCGACATGACGCAGGACGAATGGGATCGTGGCGATGCCTTCGCGCTCGGAGTGATGCTCAACGGCAGCGAGATTCCGTCGCTCACGATGCAGGGCGAGCCGATCGCGGACGAGTCGTTCATCGTCCTCTTCAACGCGTGGCGCGAGCCCGTGACCTTCGTGTTACCGCCTCCGCGCTTTGGTCGCTGCTGGGTGCATGAGCTCTCGACGGCCGAGCCCGAGCTCGCACCAAACGGCGATGAGTTGCCTGCGAGCGCACCTGTAGTGGTCGCCGAGCGCGCGCTCCGCGTGCTCCGGCGCGGGTAGAGCGATACGTTTCCCGCGCCTTGGGCGTGGGGCTACAGCTGCAGAACGCGCAAGCACACCTCGATGACGCGAGGGTCGAACTGCGTTCCCGACGCCTCCTTCAGACGGCGGAGCGCCTCCTCCGCCGGGAGCGCGTCGCGGTAGGGCCGGTCAGAGGTCATCGCATGGAACGCGTCACACGCGAAGATGATGCGCGATTCGATGGGGATCTCCTCACCGGCGAGACCGTCCGGGTAGCCGCGACCGTCGAACCGCTCGTGGCAGGCCCGGACTATAGGCCGCACCTCGGCGAGCTGTTCGATCGGTGCGAGGATTCGTTCGCCGAGCTCTGGATGGCGCTCGATGATGCTGCGTTCCTCGTCGCTCAACGGTCCCGGCTTCATCAGAATCGAAGACGGGACCCCAATCTTTCCGATGTCGTGGAAGAGAGCACCAAGCTCAACACGCTTCAGGGCCACAGGCGCGAGACCCAGCTCTGTCCCGACCTTGATCGCCATGTCCGAGATCCAGCGCGCGTGCGATGAGGTGTACTCGTCGTTTGCCTCGAGTGCGTTGGCGAGCGCCTCGACGGTCGAGAGGAATGTCCGCTCAAGCGTTTCGAAGTTCTGGGTGCTCGCAATCGCAAGTCTGGCCTGGTTCGCGATGCCTTCGAGCAGGTCGAGCTCGCGGGCTCCGGCCCCCGGCGCGCTTGTCACCGCCAGGACGCCGAGACCCCACTCAAGCTGCAACGGCGCGATGAGATGCGGCACCCCGTGTCCCGGAACCGAGAGCGCTCGGGCGATCACCTCCGCGTCGTCGATGTTCAGAATGAACGGCTCGATCCGATCCGAGAAGCGCGCGACGATCGACGGGGAGAGCTTCGTTCGGTGATCCGTCTTGACAACACCGTCCACCATTGAGGCGACACACTCGAGCCCGCCGGTCGCGCGTTCGGGGAGCCACAAGGATGCTCGAGTCGAGCCCGTGATTCGCGTTGCACCTGCGACGACTCGCGCGAGAACTTCGGAGAGCTCGGTCTGTGACGAGAGGTCACGCGAGAGCTCGAGCAAGGCCTTGGCGCTTGCGGCCTCGCGGCGCTCGCGCTCGTAGAGTCGGGCGTTTACGAGCGCGACGGACGCGTGTCCCGCGAGGACCTCAAGCAGTCGTTGGTCGTCGGCGTCGAACTGGTCGAGACCGAGCTTGGATACAACGATCACGCCGACGACCTCGTGCCCGTACACGAACGGCACCGCGACGAGTGACTCCTCGATGCGATCGGTTCCCGCGATCTGCTGCCCGATGTCGCAGTTGGCAGCATCGCCGGTTCGGAACGACTCACCTGTCTGCGCGACTCGGCCCGTTACACCCTCGCCCATCTTGGCGACGAGCAGTTCGCCGGCTGGCCCCTCCGCGGTGAGGTCACCGCGGAACGCGATCAGCTCCAGGACGTCGTCGTCGCGAATCAGGACGCGGCAGTTGTGGTAGTCGATCAGCAGTCGTAGCTCCTCGGCGATGGTTGCGCCGATTGCAGCGACATCGTTGAGGCGTGAGAGCTTGGTCGAGACGCCGTGCAGCATCTTGAGGTGTGCGATCGAGCGAAACTCGACCCCGCGACGTTCCTCGTCGGGCCGCTCGGTCTTCCCTTCCTCGAAGATGACTGTGCGCCCTCGTCCCGTCGCCTTGGCGGTCATCATTGCCATCTCGCCGCAGGCAACGAGCTCCCGTGGATTGGCAGCATGGAGCGGACCGGCGGTAACGCCGATGGAAAGCGTGATGGCGCCCACCGGGTCGAACGGCGTCGTGCGAACGCTCTCCGAGATCCGCTCCGCAAGGCCGTAGCCCTCCTCGAGGGTGCCCCCCGGGACGATGATCGAGAACTCTTCGCCGCCGATCCTGCAGACGTCGTCGGTCGCACGCACGGAGCCGCGGAGGATCTCTGCGATTCCGGCAAGCACCGTGTCACCCAGTGCATGCCCGTAGACGTCATTGACCTTCTTGAAGTCGTCGATGTCGATCATCACCAACGCGGTTGAATCCTGTTGGGCGGATGAGCGCACGAGTTCTCCGCGGAGTCGCTCGTGGAATGCGCGGTGGTTCCAGAGTCCGGTGAGCGAGTCGGTCTGCGCCTGAAGCTCGAGTGAGGCGTGGACATGCGCGTTGTCGATCGCCAGCGCAGCCGCGTCGGCGAACCGTACGACGAGGGTGAACTCGTCGTCGAGGAACTCCTGGAACCCGACGCGATAGATGTTCAACGTTCCCTTGAGCGCCCCACGCGCAATCAGCGGCACGACGATCAGCGACTCGGGGTCGGGCG
>JANNQQ010000082.1:0-1695 GCA_031400835.1 Actinomycetes bacterium
GCCTGCACCTTGAACACGAATGCCGTGAAGACTTCCTCCGACGGTTCGATCACGCCGGCATTGCTCTCCCGTCCCACTGGGCTTGGGGCGAGGGGCAGGAAGTCTTCGAGGAAGGGCTCCACGCCAAAATTGGTCAGCGCCGAAGCGAAGTACACGGGCGTCATCTCGCCGTTGATGATGGCGGCACGATTAAACTCGTGACCGGCCATATCAAGCAGCTCGATGTCGTGCGCGAGCTTCTCCACCGCCTGCAGCGCTTCGTCCGTTCCACCCAGCGCCTCGAGCAATATGGTGTCGTCCGGGCCGGTGAGTTGCAGCGTCCTGGTCTCCACCTTGTCTGCACCGTGCCGCTCGTCACGCTCGAAGAGGAAGGCGCGCTTGTTACGACGGTCGTACACCCCGCGGAACTGCGTGCCGAGCACCGGATCGCTCATGTGGATCGGCCAGTGCGCGGCGACGGCGATGATGCCGAGGTCAGCTTCCACGTCGGAGATCAGCTTGAGCGGATCCTCGCCATAACGGTCACACTTGTTGACCACGGTGAAGATCGGCATGCGGCGACGGCGGCAGACGTCGAACAGCTGCCGCGTGCGCTCTTCGACGCCTTTGCGGTTATCGAGCAACATCACCACCGAGTCGGCAGCAACGAGCGTGCGAAACGTGTCTTCGCCGAAGTCTGCGTGGCCCGGTGTATCGAGCAGGTTGACGGCGTAACCGCGATACTCGAACTGCAGCACGGAGCTCGTGACCGAGATGCCGCGCTCCTGCTCAAGCGCCATCCAGTCGGAGGTGGCGTGGCGTTGCGCCTTACGCGCTTTGACAGAACCCGCCTGATGGATGGCGCCGCCGTACAGCAGCAGCTTCTCCGTCAGCGTGGTCTTACCAGCGTCGGGATGCGAGATGATGGCGAAGGTGCGCCGGCGCGCGATCTGGTCGGCGAGCGGGGCAGCGGTAGTGGCGGGGGCGGTCACAGATCAAATCTAACGAGGCCCACTCATGCGCTGGTCCTTGATCCGTACCTGTTGCGGCGAGACGTACCGCGGCGCAGTTTCTGGCGTCCTCGAATGGAGCCCTGATGAGAATGACTCGGCCTGCCTTCCTTCTTCTCGCAACGCTCGCCGTCACGGCCTGCGCCGAATCCGCAGTCATCATCAGTGCATCCGTCGTCCGCAGCGACTCGGCAGGAGTCTCGCTCGTGACGCTCGAGCACCGCCTCAGTTCGTACGCGGAGATTGCCGCAACGGACACCGTCGTGTTGAAGGGCGCACCCGAGGACCTGTTCGCCAACAATCCGCAGATGATGATTCCACTGCGCGATGGTCGGACGCTGGTGAGCGACGGCAGTCTCGTCGCGAGCTTCGATTCCGCGGGCGCCTTCGTGAGCGTCGCGATGCCGCAGGGCCGCGGCCCGGGCGAGGTCGCTTCGGTTGGCGCGCTCTGGCAGTCGCCCGATGATTCACTGTGGGTCGCGGACATCTCGGCGGGCCGCCTTTCTCGACTCGAACCGGATCTGCGCTTCGCACGGAGCACGCCGTACCCGCGGTTCTCCGACAAGACCGGACTGTCCGTGTGGACCGGACTCAGCGGAGACACGCTGGCCGTGGCAGAGTTTGGAGTGGACGAGAATACCCGTGATCCTGGTCTGTTTCCCATCAACTATCGACTCGGCACGCTGATCATTGGCAGTGAAACACC
>JANNQQ010000083.1:0-2527 GCA_031400835.1 Actinomycetes bacterium
GCTTCGAGTACGAGCTGGTCTACGAGGGCGAGGGAGATGGCGGGTGCCGCTTCGTCCTCGGGCTCGACGCTGCCGTCGCGCCCGGCACTACGACCGGCGACCTACCGGGGTCTGGAGGCCAACTACCGGGGTCTGGAGGTCAACTACCGGGGTCCTACCGGGCCACTACCGGGCCACTACCGGGGGGTGCAGAGGTCGCGATCGGTGCACGAAACAGCAGCAAACAGGCTTCCAACGCCACTTCGCACCTCAATGGTACGAAAAACGCGTTGCGGGAGCTGAAAGGCCGCCTGTCGTAGTCGTAGGTCGCGGCCGAGTCCGCGAGCTTCTTCCTTTTAGCCGCTCTCCTGGGCTGGCAGGGTTGGGGACAATGACGCGCCCGTGGAAAAATGGACAAGTGCGAGCAGCTTCCGCGCGAAGGGCAGCGCTGTCAGACGCACTTGCCCATTTTACCACCGGCGCTGGGACAATCGCTTCTCGATGGAGCGTCGCGGCGCGCGCAGCCTCGTGGATCGGCGAGAGGTCGTCGAGCCCGCTGCCGGATGCGATTGCCCCCATTGCCCCCCAACCCCGACGACGGCATTTCAAGATTTCCCTGAGCAGAACCAGAACCAGTGGCAGACAGCGGCCGGGGCGGCGCTCTCGCAGTGGCCACCCCTCTTGGCTTCGAAGAGGGCCCTGGTCAGTGAACCTCGCGCATGAGCTCCTCGCGAAGGACTCCGGACACGATGCGGACGATGAGGCAGAAGTCTGGCCAGGGCTGGCTGAGGGCCCACAGGCGAAAGGCGGCAGGCGGCAGCTCGGCGGCTCGGTCCCCGACGAAGAGAACGTAGAACCGGGAGAAGGGCTTGGGATTGGGCTCGGCGAGTGCCCGCTCGACCACGTCGTGGCCCCACAAGTCATCAGCATCCTGTCGCGTCGTCATCGCCGTGCTTGCGACGAAGAATGCGCTGGATCGTGGTCGGATGCCAGCGGCCGCCACGCTTGGTGGCGTGCCCCTCCGCTGCGAGCGTGGCGGCGACCTGTACGAGGGTCTGCCCCTCGCCGCGAAGCGCGACGATCCGATCGATGGTGACGCACTCGGCCTCGATCGGCTGCCTGCAAGGAGGGCCGTGCGGGTCGGCCGCGGCGGCGCCGCGCTTCCAGCCGAAGGCCTCGCGGCCGAGGATCCCGCCGTCCGCCCTGACCTGGGCGAGGGCGTCGCGCGTGCGCTCGGCGGTCGCCTCGCGCTCCCACTGGCTGACGGCGCCGAGGACGTGCAGGACGAGCCGGCCCGATGCGGTGCGCGTGTCGAGCGAGTCGGCGAGGCAGAGAAGGGAGAAGCGGCTCTCGAAGTAGCGCTCGACGAGCTCGCCGAGATCGCGGACGCTGCGGGTGAGGCGGTCGAGCTTGGCGACGACCAGGCCGTCGGCCTGGCCCTGGTCGAGGAGCTCGAGCGCGGCGCGCAGGCCGGGGCGATCGAGAGACTTGGCGGAGACGCCAGCGTCCTCGCAGAGGGCGACGAGCTCGAGATCCATCGCGACGGCGTACGCCCGGAGCTTGGTGCGCTGGGCCTCGAGGCTCACGCCCTCATCAGCCTGCTGCTGGGTGCTCACGCGGAGGTAGCCGACGACACGGGTAGGGGTCGTGGACATTGGGGACTGAATGTAAGGCCAGTGTCGCTATGGTCAACACCATAACGAACGTTATGGTGTTGCGAGGTGCGTCCGTTAATGGTCACTCGTCGATACGGAGCTGTTGCAAGGCTCTGCGAGAGATCGAAGGGGAAGGGCCAGCCTCCTGACCTCTGCTCTGGTCTGCTCTCTGATCTCAAGACGAAGTAAGCCGCCGTCGGGGCTGGGCGGAAGTGGGGGCAATCGCATCCGGCCGCAAGGTCGACGACGCCTCGGCGAACGATGAGGCTGCGTGAGCCGCGACGCCTCGTCGAGAAGCGATTGTCCCAGGGGCTGTGCGTGAAGTGGGCAGGCGCGCGTGGAAGCGAGCGTGCCACCACCATCACGTTGCTCGCGCGGCTGTCCACTTCTCCACCAGCCCCGGCACTTTCCCCAGCCCTCTCAGATCTCGTCACGAACGCAAGCGCTTGGGCGGCAGATCCGCCGAGGAGAGAAACATGGCGAAGAGTCGGAGCGGAAACTTGACGAAGGTGGCGAGCCTCGAGCCGGATGTGCCGGACGGATTCGCGCATTGGATCTCGCGACACCTCGAGTGGATGCGCGTGAGGAACTACTCACCAGCGACGGTCAAGTGCGCCGAGGACTGGCTCGTCGGCTTCGCGAAGTGGTGCGAGGTGCGCGCGATCTCACGCCCGCGCGAAGTGACGAAGCCGATCCTCGAGCGCTACCGGCGGCACCTCTTCTACTACCGAAAGTCGAACGGCCGGCCGCTCACCTTCGGGAGCCAGAGGAGTCGCCTCGCGCCGCTCAAGCTCTTCTTCGCCTGGATGACGCGGCAGAACGCGCTGCTCTGGAACCCGGCGAGCGAGCTCGACTTGCCCAGGGCGGAGAAGCGCTTGCCGAAGGCGTTGACG
>JANNQQ010000084.1:0-1550 GCA_031400835.1 Actinomycetes bacterium
CGCGTGTCGAGCGCGCTGCGGATGACCCGGATGTGATCGAGCTCCTGACGGCACGCGCCGAGATCGGCGAGCGGTGTGCCACCGATGAGCGCTCGAAGCCCGTTCAGATCCATGCCCGCAGTGTGCACGAGGGGTGTGACAGGGATACTGGTGGGGCGCCTCCCCCGGGGTGGTCTGGCTCGGGGTGCTACTCGAACCGGGAGTTGAACCGGCTGAACCACACCAAGAGGTCGACCGGCTCGAGCGGCCTCACAGCCCCCGCCAACAATGAACGGGATGCCAACTGGCAGAACCCATTCTCACTGACAGGTATGCGCTACTGGTGCCCGTTGCGCGGGTTCACACCTCGCGTCGAGTGGCGGACCAGAGCTGGTTGATCTCGGTCTGCCACTCGGGCATGTACCAGTACCGCGTCTGCTCGATCTGCACCCAGAAGTTGCCGCTATCGACGGCCTTGATCACGTCGAGAGCTACCCACTCGCGAGCGATGCTGTCGGGCTGCTTCTCGCCGAGGTTCTTGATCAGCAGCAACCTGCGGTCAACTGATCGACCGATCGGGCGAACTCGTCGTGTCGCCGCCTCCGCACGCCCTCGATGTCGAAGCCCACCATCGGATGGTACGGGACGAGCGGCGTCACGACGGACGCACCTATCGGCACCTCTGTGCGGTATCGGACTGATACCATGAGCGCATGGCCATGACGCTCCGCCTCACCGACAACGAGCAAGCAGCGCTCCGCGAGCGAGCCGACGCAGAGGGCATCTCCATGCAGGAGGCCGCCCGCCGAGCCGTCCGAGAGTTCGTCAGTCGCGGCCAACATGGCGACCGAGTCAGCGCTGCGGCAGCACTGGTGATGAACAAGCACGCCGATGCCCTGCGACGCCTCGGCGAATGAGCGAGCCGGTCGAGTTCCTCGACCTCGACGACCTCGTCGAACTGGCCCGCAGCTTGCTTGGCGATCCACCAACAATCCGCGACGTCGGCCTTCTCGGCTCCGCGGCGGCGCGCCCGCGGACCACTGCGTTTGGGGAGGATGCGTACCCCGACCTTGTCACCAAGGCAGCGGCACTCCTGCAATCGATCGTCAACAACCACGCGCTAGTGGACGGCAACAAGCGACTCGGCTGGCTGGCCACCGCAGTGTTCCTCGAACTCAACGGAGTCAAGGCGTCACGGGCGTCAAACGACGACGTCTACGAACTCGTCGTGTGGATCGCCGCATCCAACCCCGACCTTGCCGAGATCACCGCTCGCCTTCGCCATGTGGTGCAGCCTTGACCCGTCGCGCGTCAAGCCTGAATGTCGCAGCCACGCAGATCGGCAGCTCCGAGCACGCCCGTGGGCGCGAAACATCCCGGCGCGTCACGGGAGCGCCGAGTGCCCGGTATGTGCGCTGTACGCAAGTACTTCTGCTCGCGCATTGTGGGCGCGTGACGAGCATGACGATCCGGCAGCGGACCCTGACGGTCACTGAACTCGATGCTGCTCGAGGAACGCGTCGACCTCGCCGTGCGCCGTCCGTTTGATCTCTCGGTAGTCCCCGACGTCG
>JANNQQ010000085.1:0-2418 GCA_031400835.1 Actinomycetes bacterium
GCACGCCGAAGCCGAGCCACAAGCGATTGGCCGACGTCATATCGAGCAGCTTGTCGAAACGGTTCTCCACGGATTTCAGCATCAGCAATGATTCCCCACGCGAGTCGCTAACCGTGGACGAAGAGTATCACGGCTCTTCGAGTCGTCGCGATTGTCGCCGGAGCGTGCGGGCCGCTGGTGGCGCGGCGTTTTCCTCTCGCGGGACGGGACGGACAACCGCCGACGGCTTCGGTTTCCGGACACGCGGGGGCTTCCGCGTTGCGTTGCTCGATGACGATCGCGTTCTAGCTTTTCGCGGCGCCATCGTCGTCTTTGTCCACTCGCACGGTTGCTAGGAAACGCAACCGCGGACGAGCCAGACGATCAGCACCAACGGAAGCGGGACGCCGAGAGCCCAGAGCAGCACCAACGGTCGAACCTTGCCCCGCTGGGACGTTCGTGACTTCACGTCCGGGCGCTTCCGAGATGTGTGCGAATAGCTCAACTCCGAATTCAACGACCCTCTTTGCGACATGATTTCGACTCCTCGCGTAAACGCGCTGGGTCGGAGGTTAGCAATCGCGGTGCCTGCGCTCGATCGCGCCGCTGGTTTGTGGTTCCGCGAACCTTGCGGCATCGCGCTTGCGTTGGATGCCCGTGCGCCCTTTCGATCAGGAGGCACCATATGCTTCAGCGATTCACTTTCATCTACGCGCTCATGTTTGTTGTGATTGCAACACTCGGCTGCGTTGTCCACGGAGCGGAGTCTCTCCCCGCGGCGGAGCTGTCCGGATTGTTCCGCGTCAGCGGGCTCAACATGCTTGTCCACCTGCTGATCGGGCTCTCGGGAATCGCCGCCGCGATCGGCGGGGCAGCGGCTTGCCGCACGTATGCCCGTATCGTGGGGATCACGTACGTCGCGGTCGGCATCCTGCGATTGCTTTCGCCGGCCACGCTCGGCCTGACGCCGCTGAGTGGGACCGAGGTCGCGTTGCATACCCTCAGCGGCGCGATTGCGATGAACCTCGGATTCTCGCGTCGATTTGCGCCGCCGCGTGTAATTCCTACCTCTTCCGTAGGGCGTTTCTTACACGCGCGTGAGCTTGATCTCGCGACGACGGGGCTGCTCGCTGGCGCCACGGGTGTCCCGAAGGCGCGCTAGCAGGCTGCTGAAAAACGCGGTTGTTTGACATTACTCCGTCGTGGTGATGGCGTACGATGCGCGCGGGCCTTCATAGGGAGGAACGGATGCGCGGACCTGACCAACGCCAAGATGAGATGTTCAGCTACGTGTCGATGGAAGAGCGGATCCCCGCGGATCACCCTCTGCGCGCGATGCGGTCGATGGTCGATCCGATCCTCGCGAGCCTCTCGCCGCACTTCTCGAAGCTGTACGCCGCCACGGGCCGGCCGTCGATTCCGCCGGAGCGGCTGCTGCGGGCGCTTCTGTTGCAGGTGCTCTTCACGATCCGCAGCGAACGGCAGCTCATGGAGCAGCTCAGCTACAACCTTCTTTACCGCTGGTTCGTGGGCCTCTCGATGGACGACGCGGTCTGGGCGCCGACGGTGTTCTCGAAGAACCGGGACCGCTTGCTCGAAGGCGACGTGGCGTACGCGTTCTTCGAGAAGGTATTGGCCGAGGCGCGGGCGCACGGCCTGATCTCGTCGGAGCACTTCACGGTGGACGGGACGCTCATCGAGGCGTGGGCAGGAGTGAAGAGCTTTCGGAAGAAGGGCGAGGAGATCGATCCGCCCGACGATCCGGGGAACCCGACGGTGAACTTCCACGGCGAGACGCGCTCGAACACGACGCACGTCTCGACGACGGATCCCGAGGCGCGGCTGTACCGGAAGTCGAACGGGACAGAGGCGAAGCTCTGCTACGCGGGCCACGTTCTCATGGAGAACCGAAACGGGCTGGTGATCGACGCGATGATCACAGAAGCGGAGGGTCGTGCCGAACGCTCGGCAGCGCTCGCGATGCTGTCGCAGATGCCGGGAGAGCGCGCGATCACGGTGGGAGCGGACAAGGGGTACGACACGCGAGAGTTCGTCGAGAAAGCACGCAGACTCAACGTGGTTCCGCACGTGGCCCAGAACGACACGAACAGAGCGAGCGCGATCGACACACGCACGACACGGCACACCGGCTACATCACGAGTCAGATCAAGAGAAAGTGTGTTGAACAGATCTTCGGATGGCTCAAGACGATCGCGATGCTGCGCAAGACGCGTCATCGAGGGCGGGACCGAGTCGGCTGGATGTACGTGTTCGCGACGGCTGTGTATAACCTGGTGAGAATCAGAAACCTCCTCCCAACCGCGGCGTGATGAGAAAAAGGCGATCGATGCACGGCGAGATCGGCAAACCGAGATCGAGCACATCGGCAACGATCAAACACGGCGCGAGTCGTGCGACAGCGACTGGCTCCACGGCGA
>JANNQQ010000086.1:0-5015 GCA_031400835.1 Actinomycetes bacterium
GACCCTTTTCTCTCCGCGTGCCGCCGCGACGGCGCAGGACTCTTCATTCTCGTCCGAACGTCGAATGCAGGCGCCCACGACATCCAGGATGCGATCCTCGCTGACGGGCGCCCAGTATGGCGCCACGTGGCCGACCTCGTCGATGACTGGGGGGAGGACCTCGTCGGCGAGCGCGGCATGTCGAGCGTCGGGGCCGTCGTCGGGGCAACCGTTCCGAGGGCCGTTGGTGAAGCGCGCCGTGCGATGCCGCGAGCGATCATTCTCCTTCCGGGCGTCGGCGCGCAGGGGGGAACACCGGCCGATGTCGCCCGAGCGTTCACGAGCGGGCCTGCGAGCGGCCTCGTCAACGCGTCCCGCTCGGTGATCTACGCCTACCGCGACGCCCCTGACGATGACTGGCGGGCAGCCGCGGGGCATGAGGCGGCGAGGCTTTCATCGTCGATCTGGACTGCGGCCGGCTGGTGACCAGCGCTCGGTATCGGCTTGTGGCGTGGCCTCTCGTCGTGTCCGTCCTGGCGGCGACCGCGCTGCTCGCAGGAGCTGCACGCGCCGGCGCACCCGTGGTGCAGGCGGAGGCGTTCGTTGTCCAGAGCTCACTTGACGGTGGCACACTCGCTGCCCGCGCGGCCAACGACCCACGTGCGATCGCCAGTATTACGAAGCTCATGACCGCGCTGGTCGCCCGCGATCATGTTGCGCTCGACGAGGTCGTGATCGTCCCGCAGGCTGCCGCGAGCGTAGGGGAGTCGACGATCTTTCTCCGCCCGGGTCAGCGCGTCACGGCGCGTGACCTGCTGATCGGCACGTTGGTTCCAAGCGCGAATGACGCGGCTACCGCACTAGCGCTGCACGCGGCAGACGGCTCCCTGCCGCGTTTCGTACGCTGGATGAACGCCAAGGCCCGCGCCCTTGGACTCAGCGAGACCTCGTTCAAGAACCCACACGGGCTCGATCAGACCGGGCATCACTCGTCCGCGCGAGACGTCGCGCGTCTGCTGCGCGTCGCGCTCGACGATCCTGCGATCGGTAGGTACGCACGCGCGGCGAGTGCCACGCTCTCGTACGGAGTCAGGGTCTCATCCACGGACAATCTCATTGGCGCGTTCCCTGGTTTCGTTGGCGGCAAGACCGGGCACACCTCGGACGCCGGTTGGTCGCAGGTGGCGGCTGTGCGGCGCGACGGAATCACGATCACGGCAGCTGTCCTGGGTGAGCCGACAGAGGCGCAACGTGATACCGACCTGGCCGCTCTACTCCGGTTCGGCCTCGACTCGTTCCGGCGGTCACTCGTCGTCGACCCGCGACGGATCTATGCGCGTGTCGAGGTCGGCTGGGGCCTCGATCCGGTTGCGGTCGTCGCCGGTCGTTCAGTCGTTCGACCCGTACCGACGGGTCGGCCGCTTGTCGAGCGTGTCGTTGTCCCGGCGGTCGTTCAGCTTCCGATCCGGTCTGGGCAGAGGCTTGGCTCGCTGGTTGTGCTCGACGGCAAAAGGGTTGTCGTGCGCGTCCCGCTCGTCGCGGGCGCCTCGGTACCCGGGCCGACACGCGCGAGGCAGGCCCGGTACCTTGCCGGGCGCACGGTGCACCACCTTGTTGGCTGGTTCCCTGGATGATCGTTACCGTCACTCTCAACGCCGCGCTCGACCGCTCGCTGACCGTCCCGAGCTTCAACGTCGGGCACCGTCATCGCTCGAGCGAAGTGCTCACGCTCGCAGGTGGCAAGGGCATCAACGTCGCCCGTGCACTCAAGCGACTCGATCGTCCAGTTGTCGCGACCGGGCTCGCGGGCGGGCGCACCGGCACGCGAATCGTCGAGGAGCTCACCTCGGAGGCGATCCTCAACGACTTCGTGCGCATCGGAGACGAGTCGCGAACGTCGACGCTCGTTGTCGATCCGGCGGCGAGCACCCACACCGAGATCAACGAGTGGGGTCCGAAGGTCTCCGAGACAGAGCTCGGGACGCTGATGGACAAGATTCGCTACCTGTCGCGCGGCGCCGAGCTCGTCGTCTTCGCCGGCTCGCTCCCTCGGGGGGTCGAGGAGTCGTTCTACGCCGAGGCCGCGCGCGATCTCAACAAGCGCGGGGTGCTGGTAGTCCTCGACACCGATGGAGAGCCGCTGCGCCTGGGGCTTGAGGCCGAGCCCTGGCTTGTCTCGCCAAACCAGCACGAGGCCGAGCTTCTCGTCGGTCAGGAGCTCGTAGGTGAGGACGACTTCTTGATGGCGCTCGACACGATTGCCGAGATGGGAGCTCGCAACGTGCACATCACGCTCGAGACGGGTTGCTTCGCGCTTGTCCGAGAGGATCGTCAGGTGCATAGGCTGCGCGCGATCGCACCTCAGCTCGAGCCCGTCTCGGTGGTGGGTGCCGGGGACGCACTTCTCGCCCAGTGGCTCAGCGCGGTCATCGAGAAGGTTCCTATAGAGGACGCCCTCAGGCTGGCCGTGGCGGCCGGATCCGCATCGGTGCTCGAGGTCGGTGCCGGAGTTTTCGATCCGGCAGAGGCCCGAAAGCTCGCGGCCGCGGTCGAGGTCAATGAACTCACAGCGGTCGCCTAGCCGCGCCGATTGGTACCCTCGGTGGGACGGTGGACTGGGCGCACGAGGACAAGTTTGCGAAGGAGGGTCTGACCTTCGATGACGTGCTGCTTGTTCCGGCTGATTCTCACGTTCTCCCGAACGACGTCTCCACGGTCACACGTCTAACGCGAACAATCACGCTCGAGATCCCGATCGTCTCGGCGGCGATGGATACGGTCACCGAGGCCCGTCTGGCGATCGCCCTCGCCCGCGAGGGTGGGATCGGCGTCCTGCATCGCAACCTCTCAATCGCCGATCAGGTTGCCGAGGTCGACAAGGTCAAGCGCTCTGAGGCTGGAATGATCGTTGAGCCTGTGACGCTTCCACCCGACGCGCTTGTCGGGGATGCGCTCGAGCTGATGGCGCGCTACCGCGTCTCAGGCGTTCCGATCACCGACATCCAAGGGGTCCTGGTCGGGATTCTCACCAACCGCGATCTGCGCTTCGGCGCCGATCCGGCACAACCGGTGTCGGTCGTCATGACCGATCGCGACCTCATCACCGCGCCGGTGGGGACAACGCTGCCCGAGGCACAGGCAATCCTGGGTCGGCACAAGATCGAGAAGCTTCCTATCGTCGACGCGGACGGGAGGCTCAAGGGACTCATCACTGTGAAGGACATCCAGAAGCGCGTCAGATACCCGCTCGCGACGAAGGATGAGCGCGGACGCCTCCGCGTCGTTGCTGCAGTCGGGGTGGGGCCTGACGCGCTTGAGCGCGCGGCCGCGCTCGTGGCCGCTGACGTCGACGCGATTGTTGTCGACACCGCGCATGGGCATTCGAGCGGCGTGCTCGATGTAGTGCGCGCGATCAAGGATCGGTGCGACATCGAGGTCATCGCCGGAAACATTTCAACCGCGGCCGCCGCCGAGGCGCTCATCGAGGCGGGTGCCGACGCGCTCAAGGTCGGGCAGGGGCCGGGCAGCATCTGCACCACGCGTGTCGTTGCTGGAGTCGGCGTACCGCAGGTCACCGCGATCTACGACTGCGCTCGGGTCGCCGCCGAGGAAGGCATTCCGGTGATCGCCGACGGCGGAATCACCTCCTCGGGTGACGTGGCGAAAGCGATCGGTGCGGGAGCTGACGCGATCATGATCGGGTCGATGCTCGCTGGAACCGACGAGTCGCCGGGTGACGTCCTGATCGTGCAAGGCGAGCGCTTCAAGGCGTACCGCGCAATGGGGTCGCTTGGCGCAATGCGGGCCCGCTCGTTCTCGAAGGATCGGTACTTCCAGGGTGATGTCGAGGATGCCGAAAAGCTCGTGCCGGAAGGGATCGAAGCGCGCGTGCCCTACAAAGGCCCATTGGCGCCGATCGTCTACCAGCTTGTCGGGGGGTTGCGACAGGCGATGGGCTACTGCGGCGCTCCAACGATCGAGTCGATGAAGCTTGCTCAGTTTGTCCGGATGACCGGAGCTGGGCTCCGCGAGAGTCACCCGCATGACGTGACGATCACGAAGGATGCGCCGAACTACCGCCGTGGCTGAGCTGGCCAAGGTGCTCCCGTTCCCGACGGCTGAGGCAGAGCCGACGCCGGAAGAGCGGCCCGTGCTCGTCCTCGACTTCGGTGGCCAGTACAGCCAGTTGATCGCGCGCAGGGTGCGCGAGGCGCGCGTCTACTCCGAGCTCGTCAGCCACCGGCTGACCGCAGCAGAAGTGAAGGATCGCAATCCACTCGCGCTGGTGCTCTCGGGCGGGCCGGCGTCGGTGTATGCGGAGGGTGCGCCACAGCTCGACACTGCGATCTTCGAGCTCGGGATTCCGACGCTCGGGATCTGCTACGGGATGCAGCTCATGGCGCGTGATCTCGGTGGAACGGTTGAGTCGAACGAGCACTCCGAGTTCGGGAAGACCGACCTCACAGCGGTCGAATCGGCGCTGTTCCACGACCTCCCCGCCGAGCAGGTCGTCTGGATGAGCCACGGCGACTCGGTCACAGCCGCGCCGCCGGGCGCACGAGTCGTCGCGTCGTCACCGTCGACGCCGATCGCAGCGTTCGAGGATCCAGAGCGTGGGCACTACGCGGTGCAGTTCCATCCCGAGGTGGTGCACACGCCGCACGGGCAGGAGGTTCTGAAGAACTTCCTCTACGACGTCGCAGGTGCGCCGCCGGCGTGGACGCCGGCGGCGGTGATCGAGGAGCAGGTCGAGCGGATTCGTGCCCAGGTCGGCTCCGAGAAGGTCATCTGTGGACTCTCGGGCGGGGTCGATTCCGCGGTCGCAGCGCTGCTCGTCCACAAGGCGGTAGGTGATCAGCTGACCTGCGTCTTCGTCGACCACGGCTTGCTCCGAGAGAATGAGGCGGCCCAGGTGGTCGAGACCTTTGGCAGCCATTTCCACGTCCCGTTGATCCATGTTGATGCACGCGAGCGCTTTCTCACACGCCTCACCGCCATCACCGACCCGGAGGAGAAGCGCAAGATCATCGGCGAGG
>JANNQQ010000087.1:0-2210 GCA_031400835.1 Actinomycetes bacterium
GGGTTAAACACCTCGACGTACGTTCCGTTCGGCTGGCTTGCAAGGAGGTGCGAGGCCACCTGAGGCTCCTCATGATGGGCGAGCTCGACGCTGTAGACCTGGCTGACCGCGGCGAGGCGCTTCCAGTTGGTGTAGCCACCCGTCCACGAGGCGTCGAAGTTGCAGATGTCGATCGCGCCGCTCTCCATCATGTCGCGGCATCCCGCCGGCGAGTACTCACTCTGCCCGGCACACACCGGGATGCCGCCACGGGCTCGAACGTCCCGAAGATCGCGCCGGTCGTTCGCCCAGACGCATGGCTCCTCGAACCAGCGGATGTCGAGGTCTCGCACGCGATCACAGATATCAAGCGCCTGCTGGAGGTTGTATCCCTGGTTCGCGTCGATCGTGATCACGAAGTCGGAGCCTGCTGCGTCGCGCGCGGCCGTGATGCGCGCTGCATCCTCCTCGGTGGATAACCCACCGATCTTGAACTTGCAGCCCTTGTAACCCATCTCCTTCCACGTTGCGATCTCATCCTTGATCGCGCCGACATCAGGCCCGTAGTAGCCGCCGATGATGTTGACGGGGATCCGGTTGCGATACCCACCCCAGAGCCGCCACAACGGCTGCCCCAGAGCCTTGCCGATGGCATCCCAGATCGCGAAGTCGACGTTGGCGAGTGCGACGAGACCGATGCGACGGTCACGCAGTTGGTCATAGGTCACGGGGTAGGCGAGCTCCCAGCACCGCTCGTACGCGAAGGCGTCCTGACCGATGAGCCGAGGGCCGATCTCGTCATTGATCACCGACATGATCTCCGGAAGTGTCTTGTCCTCGTCCCCCGCGTACGCCTCGCCGACAATGCCTTCGGCGGTATGGACCCGCGTGATGATGCTCGCGCGGTTGGTCATCCGGTAGTAGCTGCCCCGGTACTCGCGGTCGAGCGGCACGATCAGCGGAACGAGCTCGATCGACTCGATTGTCAGCGTTGTCGTCTGGCCCGCGACGGCGAGGGACGTGTCCGCGTCCATTTTGCTGTGAGGCATTGGATCCCTTTTGCTGGAATGCTTTCCAGGAAGCTACCGCCCCCTCGCCATCACTGTCAACCACAGGCGATCATCCGTGGTCTGTCATACGGGTCATTTCCCAGCATTTATTGTGTGTTCCGGGCCAAACCGGTAACGTTCCCACATTGTGACCGGATCGCACGTGGATCGGCGGGCGAGCATGCGCGAGGTCGCGGAGCGTGCGGGCGTCGCGATGTCGTCAGTGTCGCGCGTCCTCAGCGGGCACCCCGACGTCAGCCTGAAGATGCAAGAAGCTGTCAACGCTGCCGTCAGCGAGCTCGGCTATCGGCCGGACATGCTTGCGCGCGGTCTTCGGCTCCGGAAGACGCTTTCGGTCGGCTTTACGGTCTCCGATATCGCAAACCCCGTGCTGGCCTCGGCGGTCACCGGCGCTGAGCGACGCTTGCGCCGTGCAGGCTACTCCCTGCTGCTCACCAACTCGGAGGGCGACGCCGAGCTGGACGCCGAGAACATTCGTCTGCTCGAGCAGCGGCGCGTCGACGGCCTGATTCTGTCGCTTGCGGAGGAGAACCACCCGCTGACTGTGGAAGTGCTCAGGCAGGCGGAAGCCCCGTTCGTGCTGCTCGACCGCGATGTCCCGATAGGGGTTACGGCCTCTCGTGTCTGTTTCGATCACCGCGCCGGGATGTTCCAGGCCACGCGGCACCTGTTGGAGCTCGGCCACCGCGAGATCGCGCTGATCAGCGGTGGTCCACAAGGTCCCGCACGGGAGCGGCGCCTCGGTGTTGAGGACGCCGTGTATGCGGCTGCCAACGGCAGTCGAAGCACGGTGTTCGACGGCGAGTTCTCCATTACGCACGGCGAGCGGGCAGCCCATCGGATCCTTGACAGCTCACCAGGCGTGACCGCGATCATCGCTGGAGGAAACCTGCTGATGCAAGGGGCGTTGCGCACACTGCGCGACCGAGGGGTCGAGGTGGGAAAGGACATGTCTTTCGTCGGTTGCGACGACGTCGCCGTCGCAGAGCTTCACACACCACCGATCGCCGTGGTCAGGCGGGACATGGTGTCGATCGGCGAGGCGGCCGCCGACCTTCTGCTCGAGCTGCTCGGCGGATTCAAGGGAACGAAGGAGGTCACCCTTCCGACAGAGTTCGTGGCTCGGCCGAGTTGCGCGCCACCGCCGATCAAGTCGTGATC
>JANNQQ010000088.1:0-5726 GCA_031400835.1 Actinomycetes bacterium
CTCGGCGAACCGCGAGGCGCTGCCCTCAGATGCAATGACGGACATCGGTGCGGTGGGGCGGCGGCTCGGCGTCGCCCACGTGGTGGATGGGAGCGTGCGGCATGTCGGCCCGCGTATCCGGGCGACGGTACGCCTGGTACGGACGCAGGACGCCGTAACCGTCTGGGCCCAGAGTTTCGACGCCGACACGGCGGATCTCGAAGCGGAGCAGCGGCTGGCGACGCAGGCCGCAGACAGCCTGCGCGTGTACTTGTCCCACCAGGGCGCTGCCACTGCTCGCGAGGAAGCCGTTTCGCCTCTTGTCCCGTGAGGCCCCTCGTCTAACCGCCTAACCGCCTAACCGTCCAACCGCCCTACCAGTCCGTCTCCCGGTAATCCTTCAGGAACTTCCCCCACACGTGCTCGCCGCTGTTGATCCCGGCAATGATCGGGTCAACGATCCGCGCCGCGCCGTCCACGATATCGAGCGGCGGATGGAAGCGGTGCTCCGCTACCTTCCGGGCCGCAATCTCCGCCGGGTCCTCGTCCGTCACCCAGCCGGTGTCCACGGCATTCATGTGGATGCCATCGGCCTGATAGTCCGCCGCCGAGGTGCGGGTCATCATGTTGAGCGCCGCCTTGGCCATGTTGGTGTGGGGATGGCGGGTGGTCTTGAAGTTCCGGTAGAACTGCCCCTCGACGGCGGAAACGTTCACGATGTGCTTGTCCCTCTCGGGCGTGCGCAACATCAGCGGCTTGAGCCGAGCGTTCAGCACAAATGGTGCAATCGCGTTGACCAGTTGCGTCTCGAGCAGCTCCACCGTCGACACCTCATCGAGGAGATACCGCCACGAGTTCCGCTCACGCAGGTCGACCTGTTGCAGGTCCTGATCGAGCGCACCCTCGGGAAACACGTCGCGCTGCCACTCGTCCTCACCGGGTAGGAGCGGCACCTGTGACAGCTCAGCGGCGTGCGCCACCCCACCAAGGGCACCGAGATCGCGCTCGGCAACAACTGAGCCGCCCGCAGGAAGCATGTCGTAGCGCCGCAATCCTTCGTAGGCGCCGAGCAATCGGCGACACTCGTCGGGAAGCGACGCTGCCGCAGCGGTCTCGGTCTCAAGCATGTGCCGGTAGTACTCCGGCGGGCGACGCACGGTCTGGCAGGCGTTCGAGACGATGAAGTCGAGCCGCTCCTGGGTCTCAAGCAGGTGCTGACAGAACGCCTCGACGCTTGGCGTGTGTCGGAGGTCGAGCCCGAAAATCTCCAACCGATCGCTCCAGTCAGCAAAGTCGGGCTCCTGCGCATACCGCGCAGCCGAGTCGCGCGGAAAGCGCGTGGTGACGATCAGGTGCGCTCCCGCCCGCAGCAGCTTGATCCCTGCCTGGTAGCCGATCTTGACACGCCCACCCGTGAGCAGGGCGACGCGGCCGCTGAGGTCGGCGCTCTCTGACCGCTTCGTGAAGTTGAACGACGCGCAGGGTGGGCAGAGCTGGTCGTAGAACGGGTGCAGTTCGACGTAGGGCTCCTTGCAGACGTAACAGTGCTTCGGATCGATGACCTCGCGGAAGTCGGCGTCGTCGACCTCGTGTTGCTCGAACGCGGCGGGCGCGAACACGTTGGGGGTCGTGAACACCGGCTTGTCGCGCAGCACCCGGATCCCGGTCTCGGCGAGTACCGCCTCGTCGCGCTGGCGCCGAACCGCCTTCTCCTGACGGCGAATGCGCTTCCGCGAGCGCCGTCGCTGTGCCGCATCAGGATTGAACACGTCCCCAGCTGCGGTCACGAGCTGCGTTCGCTCTTCGACCGTCAGCCCTTTGAGCAGGCTGCGGTCGCGCACGATCGAATCGAGGAGCTTCGTCGTCTCCCGCAGCCGTTCGGCCAGTTCATCCTGCGGCGCCGAGCCGTTCCCCGTGGACATCGCACGCAAGGGTAGTACCGAACCGGCTAGGCGTCTGCGGAGAGAAGCTCGCGAAACACGCGCCGCAGCTCGTCCACCGAGCCACCTGCAAGGGTGCGATCGGTGAGCTCTTCCTGCTCTGCACGATCGAAAAGATTGAGGAAGGCGCTTACCTGAGGCTCGGGCCGGGTCGGCCTGCATCCGGGACGCCAACCGGCACGCCGCTCGAGCTCAAGAAGCTCGGCACGTTCACCTTCGGAGAGTTCGTACTGCGCGAAGAGCGACGTCAGCTCGCCGTGCAGCTGCTGAACTCGTTCGGCCGCTCGATCGGACATCTGTCGCGCATCTCCCTTTCATCGAGCAAGCCGGGGCAAACGCGACGCCCGTGGCCGCCGAAGCGGCCACGGGCATCAAGCGATCGAACTACGAGACGACGGTGACGTTCGTCGCCTCCGGCCCCTTCGCGCCCTCGCGGGCCTCGAACGTGACCTTGGCACCTTCGGGGAGTGACTTGAAGCCGTCCCCGGCGATGTTGCTGTGATGCACGAAGAGATCCTTCGATCCCTCGGCGGGCTGGATGAAACCAAAGCCCTTTGCATCGTTGAACCACTTAACGGTTCCTTCTGCCATATGTAATACACCTCCTCTGCTTACTCACGAACGCAGTGGGAAGGCGCAAACGCGCAGACCGAACTCGTTCTAACTGCCTGCGAGCATAGCAGGAGTCCACCCATGCTTGTCAAGGGACCCGCTCCAGACGTTAACCCTCCGCGATCTCGACGAATCGGCACAGCGCATTCGCGAGGCGCATGTGACCGATCGTGCGGCAGTCGACCTCAAGCAGCCTCGGTGAGCAGACGAGGTACGCAAGACACTCCGCCCGCGAGATCGCAACGTTGAACCGATTACGCGAGAACAGGAAGTCGAGGCCTCGCGGAACGTCCTCCCCGCTCGAGCTCCCCATTGAGTAGAAGACGACCTGCGCCTGCTGGCCCTGGAACTTGTCGACCGTCCCCACCTCGACCTCATCTGGAAGCGCGCTACGGAGCCGCTCGACCTGAGCGTTGTAGGGCGCTACGACCTTGATCTCCTCGAGCGCGACACCGGCCAGCGCCAGCGCGGCGATCTCTGCCCTCACTGCCTCCACCTCCTCCGTCGACTCCTGACGGCGCCCGGTGTGCTCGACAGCGAGCCAGCGCAGACCTGTGCCTACCGGCGTCGACCGCGTGGACGTCACCGGGTCGGGCAGCAAACGCCCCTCGTAGAACTCCTCGGAGATGAAGCTGCAGAGGTCGGGGTGCAGCCGATACGTCCGTTCGAGAAAGAGCCCTCGGTTGGATGGAATCGTCGCGAGCCCAGCGAGGAGGTGTTGCAGCACCGAAGCATCACTGCCGCCGGGATGCGTTCCCTGGAGTACCTGCCCGAGCTGCTGCGGGTCGCCGACGAGCACCACGTTGCGTGCGCAGGTCGCCATCGCGAGCGCGTCCGCAAGGGACACTTGCCCGGCCTCGTCGATGAAGAGGTAGTCGAGCATCCCATCGTGCTGCTCATCCGAGAACAGCCACGCCGTACCGCCCAGCAGGTCGCGGTCGTGGCAGTCGTCGTTGGAGAAGACATTCTCGATCCCGGTCCCCCCGTACTCGGAGTCGGCGCTACCCTGGCTCGCCTTCTTGGCCCCCTGGAACGCGACCCCAAGCTCGGCCGCTCCCTCCTCCACCTCGGCCAGCAACTTATGAATCGCGCGATGGCTCGTAGAGGCGACTCCCACGCGCTTGCCTCCGTCGATCAGCCGAGCGATCAGGCGCCCGGACGTCCAGGTCTTCCCCGAGCCTGGTGGGCCTTGAATGACGAGGTGCTGGCCGTCAAGGGACAGCAGTAACTTCGTCATCGCCTCGATGTCGTTTGTCTGAATGTCCCGGTCGAACTGATCGCGGCGTAATACCGACTCGATCGCGCGATAGCGCCTGTCGCCCGCAAGAAGTGAGCGACCGATGCGTTCGAGGGCACTCTCCTGCACCTTGGTCTGGTAAGGCCCACCGGGGAGGAGCGCCTGCGGGAGCGGCACTTCGGTGAAGCTGGAGCCGCGCTTGAGCTCAAGGGTGCGCGCGTCGCGATCGTGGCTCGCGAGGTCTCCGGCGCCCCTGCGCGTGGCGTGGTCGATGGGGCTGCCGCCGATCTTCTGCTCCTGCGCCGGGTATGTGAACGCGTAGACGATCGACCTCTTGTCGGGCCACTGCTCTCCAGTAGGCGCGAGTCCGCCGATCGCTTCCGAGTCCTCAAGCAACTCTTCCTGGGTCAGGTCTGCCTTGTCGAACATCGCCCACCAGACGGGCTTGCGCTCGCGGTCGTGGTAGTCGAGCAGCTGCCCGGCCAGGGCGCGGACATCGTCGCCCGTCGCCAGCAGCGCGTCGCGGAGTACGGCCCGTGCGATCTTTTCGGGGGTCGTCGGCCTTGGCTCGTCCGGCTCCGGCTGAGGGAACGCGCCGAACAGCTCAAGCGCCTCGGCTCGACGATCGAGCAACCAGTCGCGCAGCACGCGGGTCGCGATGCAGTCCTCACGGTTATAGGCCGCGATCCCATCGAGAATGGCTTGCTCGCGCTCAACCATCCAACGTTCGAACTCGACGATCGAGGTGCCACCGTCCCGGATCTCGGCGCTTCGCTCGAAACCGAGCAGGTGCTCCAGCTCCTTGAGGCCGTACCCCGGACGCGAGACGCGCAGACCACCTCTGACGACCTTGTAGAGATCGACGAAGATGCCGCGCCGGAGCAGATCGTCGAGCTCGGCCTCGCGTGTGCCGTAGCGCCCCATCATCCGACGGAGCGACGTGATCTCGTAGGGGGCGTAGTGGTAGATGTGCAGCTCAGGGTGCGCGCCGAGCCGGTTGTGGACGAGGTCGATGAACTGCTCAAAGCACGCCTGTTCCTCCTCGCGGCTCGCGGCCCAAAGCGCGGTGAACTTGTCGTCCGCGTCGCTCCAACCCCAGAGGTACTCGAGGCTGCCCTCGACATCCCAGAACGGGTTTCCCTCGAAGTCGAAGTAGAGATCGCCGGGCGAGGGCTCCGGGAGCAGGGCGAAACCCGAAGCGGGCTGCGGCGGCACGATCACGTAGCCGTCCTTACCGCTCGTCCGCGCGCCGAGCTGGAGCGCTGCCTGCTCGCGCAGCTTCTCGAACATCTCGTCGACCATGCCGGCGGGGCGGTCTTCCGCGGCTGAGGTGCCGAGAGCAGCGAGCGTGGTGATTCCGGATCCGGTGAGCTTCTCGATCTGGTGGCGCCCAACGCCGGCGACACGACAGAGGTGGTCGACGGCATCCCAGTGCTCGTCGCACATCGGCTTGAAGGAGCAGATGCGGCACTGGCTGCACGGGAACGGCTCGGTCGCGGGCGGTTGGCCCACGAATTCCTCGAGTCGCTTGCACACCCGTCGGTAGTACGCGCCGAACTCCTGTGGCGTGAAGCTCTGTAGCTCCTGGTTACCGAGGAGCACGTGGATGTTGGCCGGCTCGAGCCCCTGGATCACGCCCAACTGCTCGCTGTAGAAGCACAGCTGCAGGATGTAGGCAGGCTTGGCGTGCCTGGCGAGCTTCGTGTCGAGCGCCTCATAGCTCCACACCCCGAGGTCGGAAGGTGTGTCAACGCGCCTGAGGAAGTCGGCCTGCCCGCGCCAGCCGTCCGCGACGAGGACGCCCTGGTAGACGACATCGACGCCCGAGCGCATCGCCTCAACCGTCTCGCTCGCAGCGCGTTCCCAGTCGCCGTCGAGCTCGACGGTGGCAACGCTCCGACCCTGGTCGAGCAGCGACTCGAGGTACGCGGCCTCGTGCTCAAGCCCCTTGCGAAACA